>JAHHRO010000026.1 GCA_020025755.1 Butyricicoccus sp.
GAAGTGAGACATGCGTCTCACTTCTTAAAAGCAAAAATACTTATTTTTTATCCTGCAATTGTTCCTGCTGTCCATGCAGTATCAGCTTGCCATCCTGTTCGTCCAGCATGACATGCTCTCCGCGCTTGATCGTACCGCGCAGGAAATCCTCCGCAACCAGATCCTCGACCTCGGACTGGATCGCACGGCGCAGGGGTCTTGCACCATAAACAGGGTCAAAGCCAGCCTTCACGAGATGAGCGCGTGCACCATCTGTCCACTCCATCGTCAGCTCCATCTCGTCCATGCGGTCTGCGACCTGATGCAGCATACTGTCTGCAATCTTTCCGATCTCCTCCTCGGTCAGACGATTGAATACGATGATCTCATCAATACGGTTGATGAGCTCCGGACGGAATGCTTCCTTGAGGTCAGCAAGCACTTCCTTCTTGATCTCCTCAAAGGTCGGCTCACTGTCAGACTGTGCATCGCCGCCGAATCCAAGCGTCTTGCGGTTCTTTCCGGTGATCTTCTGTGCGCCAATGTTGGAAGTCATGATGAGCACCGTGTTCTTAAAGTCTACCTTGCGTCCCTGACCGTCTGTCAGCTGTCCATCCTCCAAAATTTGCAGCAGGATATTGAACACATCGGGATGCGCCTTTTCGATCTCATCAAACAGAATGACCGAATAGGGCTTTCTTCTGACCTTCTCAGTCAGCTGTCCGCCCTCGTCATAGCCTACATAACCCGGAGGCGATCCGATCATACGCGCAACACTGTGTTTTTCCATATATTCGGACATATCAAAACGCAGCATGGCGTTTTCGTCCCCAAACATGGACTGCGCAAGTGCCTTGCACAGCTCGGTTTTGCCGACGCCCGTTGGTCCTAAGAAGATAAAGGAACCGATCGGACGCTTGGGATCGCGCAGACCGACACGCCCACGGCGAATGGCACGGGAAACGGCACTGACTGCCTCATCCTGTCCAATGACACGCGCATGCAGGGTATCCTCCAAATGCAGCAGTCTCTCACCCTCGTCCTCTGTCAGACGTGCTGCCGGAATCCCTGTCCATCCTGCAATGACCTCCGCAATATCTTCCGGTGTCACTGCACCCTTGGCAGATGCCTTACTTTCATTCCACGCCTTGCGCTGCTCGGCGATCTCTTCTTTCTTTTTGCTTTCCTCATCGCGCAGCTTTGCCGCCCGCTCGTAATCCTGCGCACGGACTGCCTCGTCCTTTTGTGCATTCAGTGCGGACAGTGCATCCTCCGCCGCCTTAAGGGTATCTGGTGGGGTCATGGCATGCATACGCACACGCGAACATGCTTCATCCACGAGGTCGATCGCCTTATCCGGAAGCTGTCTGCCCGAGACATAGCGCACGGACAGTTTGACAGCCGCTTCAATGGCTTCGTCAGAAATCTGTATCCCATGATGTGCTTCATAGCGGTCACGCAGTCCCTTTAAAATCTCAATGGCATCCTCCGGAGACGGTTCACTGACGGTGACCGGCTGGAAGCGACGCTCCAAAGCTGCATCCTTCTCAATATGCTTGCGATACTCATCCAGTGTAGTCGCGCCAATGATCTGAATTTCTCCGCGTGCCAATGCCGGCTTGAGGATATTTGCCGCATCGACTGCGCCCTCTGCCGCGCCAGCACCCACGATCATGTGCAATTCATCAATAAACAAGATCACATCATGTGCCTTTTTCAATTCCTTGAGTACCGTCTTGATGCGTTCCTCAAACTCACCGCGGTACTTTGCACCTGCGATCATACCGGTCAGATCCAGCGCAATGAGCCGCTTGTTTTTGAGATTATCCGGTACATCGCCCGAGGCGATCTTCTGTGCCAAACCTTCCGCCACAGCAGTCTTGCCAACACCCGGATCACCAATGAGTGCCGGATTGTTCTTGGTGCGGCGTGACAGGATCTGGATCACACGATCGATCTCATTTTGTCTGCCAATAACCGGATCGAGATTTCCATCGTGCGCTTCCTGCGTCAGATCCTTGCCATATTGTGCAAGTGCCTTGCCGCCACCTGAAGAACCACGCTCCTGTGCGCCTGCGGCATTATTTGACTCGGTCTTTTGTCCCATTTTCTGTGCGAGTGTCTGAAGCAGGGCAGCCGGATCGATCCCCATTGCGCTAAGGATCGAGATCGCCACATTTTGTCCTTCTCGCAAAATGCCCAGCAGCAGATGCTCCGTACCGACATAGTTGTGTCCCAGCTGTGCAGCACTTGCAACTGCAAGCTCGATCACGCGCTTGGTGCGCGGGGTCAAGCCCTGCGGCGCACTTGGATCAGGCGTGCCAAATCCGATCTGCTTTTCGATCTGCTGCTCTACGGCTTCCGTAGTCACGCCCGCATCTGTCAGGATACGATAGGCAAGACCGCCGCCCTCTAATAAAAGTCCATCGAGCAAATGCTCAGAACCTACATAATTATGCCCCATGCGTCCGGCAGTCTCCTGCGCAAGCTGAAGTGCAACCGAAGCACGGTCGGTAAAACGATTGTGGAAAAACATTCAAAACACCCCTTTCAGGTGAACCTGTCATTTTTAGTCGTTGATTTGTAATGCGGCAGTATCTCTCCGCAGTCGTTCCGCACGGATACGGTCGCGTGTCCCCGGCTCGCCTGCAATGAGTGCCGGTCGGGTATCCTGCTCGGCATCCATGAGGGTCTGTGCAGATACACCGGACAGATATCCCATTTGTAAGCCAATCAGCACATCGGAAATACACCGTGACGCCTCCTCAGAGGATAACAGCCGTGCATGACGCAGCGTGCCTGCTGCTCTTGCAATGCGATCGAACATGGCATCTTCGTTGGCGGTGCGCACCTGCTCTCTCGCTTTCTTTTCCTGATCGATCACCTCGGTCGCCGCCGCGATCAGCTTTTCTACGATGGCATCTTCACTCAGCCCCAAGGTGATCTGGTTGGACAGCTGATAGAAGCCGCCTGCCGCATTGGTTCCTTCTCCATACGCGCCGCGCACGGCAAAGCCCTGCCGTGCTGCCCATGCGATCATACGCTCGACCGCGCCCGATTCTGTCAGGACAGGCAGATGCAGCATAACGGACACACGCAAGCCAGTTCCCAGATTGGACGGACAGGCGGTGAGGTATCCGAGCTGGTCGCTGTAATCAAAGGAAACACGGGAGGCGATCAAATCCGCAATGCGACGCGCCGTCTCCATACACTCCTTCGGGCACAAGCCTGTGCCCATGACCTGCAATCGAATGTGATCTTCTTCCCCCAGCATAATCGCGATATCGCCCACTTCCGAGGCAATGAGCTTGCCGCCATGTTGTGCAAAAGCAGGGGAGATCATGTGTTTTTCGATCAGCTGCATTGCCTCACGGCTGCCTGCACGCACATCGGTCATCGTCAGACCCTTGGAGACTGCCGGAGCCGTTTGCAGGGCATCCCATACCTGATGCGCGATCTCATCAAGCTGTCCCGGTGTCAGGTTGCGGTATGGATATCCTTTGACGTTACGCGCCAGACGCACGCGAGTGGAAGCGGCAAGACCGGAAAAACCGCCCTGAATTGCAAAGTTACGCATGATCCTGTCCCTCCAATCTGCGGATCTCGTCACGCAGGCGTGCCGCTTCTTCATAATTCTCCTGTTTGATCGCGGCATCCAGTTTATTTTTGAGTTCTTCTGTCTGGCTCTGCATCGGCTGTGCCGGACTCTGGGAACGCGGTGCAGTCCCGACATGCGCCGTAGCCCCATGCAGCTTACGGATATACGGCGTCAGTATGGATTCAAATGTGTGGTAGCAATCCGCGCAGCCCACGCGTCCAGTACGCTGCAATTCTGACTCGGTCATCCCACAGGTTGGGCATCTCTGTCCACCGCCCAGCTGAGAAACCTGACCGAACGGAACGGAAAAAAGGGGTGTGTGGGTGAAAAACGGATCTTCAAACCAGCCGCTGAACGGACTTTGGAATGTTTGTCCCAGCTGCTTTGCGCACTCTGGGCATAAATGCATTTCTTTGGTTTGACCATTGATGGTCTGTTTCCAATACATGGTCGCTTCATTCTGATTACAATTTTGACACAACATAAACGGTCAACTCCTTTTATTCAAAATCAAATTCTTTCAGGTCGTAACGCCCATCACGGCGCACCGGAAAATTGCAGCGCGCAGACGGTCACGGTCGGAGGGGGAAACCTCCGAGAGCGCACCGTCCGAGCAAGCACCCATGAGGAGTGCCCCCTCGCGCGGTGTGAGCAGGCCAATGGATAGAAAGGAACGCAGCAGCCGCGCCGCCTCATTCTGGCTCAGCTGTCCGCCGACTGCACGCGCTGCCTCCAACAGCATCCGCTGTTTGTCGTCCTGCACACGCACGATGCGGATATATCCGCCGCCGCCGCGGCGAGACTCAACCAGATACCCATTTTCCGGCGTAAAACGGGTCTCAATGACATAGTTGATCTGACTGGGTACGCAGGAAAACCGCTCCGCCAGACCGCGCCGCTGTAATTCCGCAACGCCCCCGCCATCGGATAAACAATCCAGTATAAACGCGGCAATGGTATCTGACATCTTCATAAATGACACCTCGATTTCGATTTGGTCAGGATGTTCTTTTCCTATCTGACCTTTCCTGACCTTCTGATTCTTATTATAATCCTCCTCTGAAAAAATGCAAGAGAAATTTTTGACCTTTCCTGACCTTTATCAGATATTATATGGATCTATCCTTATAAATACTCCTGATTTCTCTCTCTATCTCATTTTTTCTTTCATTTTCATTTTTCTGACGTACCTGATCTTCCCTTCTTATGATACCCAATTCCGTACCACAAAAAACCGCTGATTTTTGAACTTTTTTTGTCCAAATAAGTTGTATATGGCTAACATCATCCAAAACACTTGCCTTTTTTGAAACTTATGATAAAATTAGAGATGTAATTTGAATTGGAGGTGCAATCATAATGGCATACGTAATTTCTGGAGCTTGCATCAGCTGTGGTTCTTGTGCAGGTGAGTGCCCGGTTGGCGCAATCGCTGAGGGTGATGGTCAGTACGTAATCAACGCTGACGCTTGTGTTGACTGCGGTACTTGCGCTGGTGCTTGCCCGGTAGGTGCGATCTCTCAGGGCTAATTCGCTCTGATCGTGTAATTTGCAAAATGAGAAACCCTTTCGCTTTCGCGAAAGGGTTTTTTCATGCTTGTTTTTCCTTATTTTCTGCCGAGCAAACGTCTTGCAATGCCTTTCAGCTTCTGTACCGTGCTTTCCTTGGTATAATCTGCCACAACAGCCGCAAGCGGTTCATGTTCCAATCGCTTCCAAACTTCTGCACGCTGTGGATGATCATGCGCTGAGGTCGTAATCGCCGGATTGTACCGCACGGCATCCGCAAATGATACTGCCTTGCTCTCCACACGATCCGTAAGCTTTGCGATCGCCTGCCGCCCTCGCTCGGTCTGGATCAGTACCACCGAGGTCCCCTTGTCATCGTCCATCTCTGGCAGGATCTTTTCAATGCCCCAGAAATCGCCCAAGGTCAGATCGGCATAGCCGCCCGTCTTTGCTGGGCAGTCGGTACAGGAAGGGCGGTTATACAGATCGCGTAAAAATCCCTTCATATACGGATCCTGCATCACCGGACGAAAGATCTCTTTGCCGTTGACCAGATAATTGGTTGCATAATGCTTCCAGCTGTCACGCTTATCACGGAAGCGCACATCGGTCACCAGCCCAAGCTCCTTTAGATTCTTTTCCCAGATCTTCGGTGAGGGAACACCATGGCATACGATCGCCAGTGTCAGCACCTTATCTGCATCTGCTCCCAGATAATTTCGTAATCCCTCTGTCTGGCAAGGTGTGCCGGAAAACAACACCGGAACCCCATTATCTACCAGATCACGGATCTGACGGAACGTATCTGAGAGATCGGACTGTACATACTTTGCCCCACGCATTCCCTCAACACCGGTCTCATCCCATACGATGGTATGGTGTACCCGAAAGTTTTCGTCGAACACTGCACCACAGACTGCGCCGCCCTGCTGTAAAATATCCGTCGAAAGCAGGGAAAATACGCCACCAGAGGAAGAAAACAGACGCAGCGCATTGTCCTTTGCACGGATCGCCATTGCCTGCGGCTCCGGTGGGTTCTTTGTCCGATTGAGGCACGGGCAAACCCCCTCGCAGGCATCGCAGCCGATACAGAGCTCCATATCCACCTCGGGATACGCAAAGCCCTCTGCATCGCGATGAAAGCGAATACAGTTCTGCGGACACACCGCCTCACAAGCCGTACAGCCGCAGCACTGTGTCTTGTCTTTGATTTGTATCATAATAAAAAATCCACCTTTTCTCGAATCGGGTGATCGGTCACCCGTTCAGGTTGATTATAACACGCCTGCCTTGCCATGTAAATCGAAGAAAAAGCCGCAGTGCCCAAAGCACTGCGGCGAATCGAATTTTCAGCTTACAGCTTGATCGGTGTGATCTTGCAGTAGTCCTCAATGGTACCACCATTGCGGAAGCAGTCGATGATCTCGCGACCCAGCGGATCAAGGTCATCGGTATAGAACTTATCAAGTTCCTTCGCGAAGAAATCAGTCAGGATCTTCGCACCTGCATCATAGCCATCTCTGCCCAAACGATCCTGCGTCTCAGTACGCAGATACTTGGAACGGATGGGCTGCCCCTCGATGACCATTTCCTTAAGCGCGTAACCAAGCAGCGGACAGCGTGCCGGTTCCAGCTTATCTCTCTTGATATGACCATTGTGGCGTGCAAGCCATTCACGGCTGATCCATTCTGCCGCAAATCCAACGCGGTATACACCGATATGCTGGTTCGGGATCAGGACATAGCGTGTATTCGGGCACTTTACGATCTGCTCGAGCAAAAGGTTTGCCTGCTTGACGCGCAGACCGGTTGCAAACGGCCAATAAGAGCCTACGCCCTCACTCTTGAGCTCACCGCCACCAACGATGGACGGATTCTTAAAGCCGCGCGGTGCGACCAGACGCCACATCCAAGCCAGTGCAGGGGGGATAAAGTGCATCATACCCATGATGCCATAGTTCGGGTTCTCACGGGTAGAGGGTGGCATACGCGTGCCAAAGGAGCGGATATCGACCTCGACCGGCTCATCCACGATATGCGGTACCTTGGAGCGCGGTACGATCGCACGCGGATTCGGACAGGGCTTGCCATTGGAATCGAGCGAGTGCTCCCAAATCAGGCTGGTCGCGCCAACCACACCCTGGATATTGAAAAATACCAGCGGCTCATCCGGCTCGGTGCAAATACGTTCATAGATGGGATCGCAGCCATAGTGGGTCACACCGTCCATACGCAGGAACCAGCCATCCTCACCATCGACCAGAACCAGCTTACCGCTGTCATTCTGGAGGCTTGGATAGCAGGTCGCCATATCGTCACAGACCGGCTCGATATGGCTGGTGCTGCCAATATGCAGCATAGTCTTTTCTCCTGTGATGGTATTGGTAGAGAGCAGAACGCTGCCGTCCTCATTGCGTGCAACATCCTGAAGCATCTCACTCTTGCCACCGCCGGATGCACCCTCATGCATGATAACAAGTTCATTGTCATACTGTGTGACCATACGGCCGCAGGAAGCATGTGCGGTGACCCAATCCTCATGCTCACCGATATCGAGCAGAACGGAATAGACACCCTTCTTTGCAGAAGGACCCGGATACAGGTTGTAAGCAAAAACCTCATGGCAGTCGTCCAAACGGTTGTGTACTACCACCTGACGGCCATCAAAATGCGTATGGCGGAAGGGAGGTGCTACATATACGATCGAGCGTGGTGCAAAGCCCTCGGATTCCTCCGCAGAGATGAAGCCCTGCAAATTTGCCATCGCGTAAGCAAAGAATGCTGCATTGCGCGGACAAATCAGGATAGAGCCATAGCCATACTGATTGCCGCCTGCATTGAACGGCATTACGATCAGCTCCTGTGTCTTGAGCCATGCATAGGTCTCTTCCTTACACTTTTCAAAGCTATATCCATATACATCGGAGAAGCGCGGCTTATCGGTCGGCTTGTCGTCACCAATGCGCATGCAGTCCGGATCACGGCGGCGCATATAGTCCTCCGGATAGTTTACAACCACTGCATTTTTTGCACGAACGACTGTTGCTTCGCAGACTTCCCCACGGCCAGCAACATCATACACAACATCATACTTTCCGGAACGGCCGGTGCCAAAGACCATCTCATACAGTTCCTGTTTCGTGGTCGGTACGGAAACGCCCTTACATTCTTCCAGCACATCAGCCAGTGCAGGCGTCCATGTGAATTTTTTCAAAAATCGATTCATTACAGGTCCTCCTTACCACGCCATCCTATAAGCCCAGACGGCGGCGGGATGATTCCGCGCGAACCCGAACAATGCGTATTCTGCGCTCCAATTCATTCCTAATTTTATCATACTCGCAAAAACCTTTTTCGTCAATAGGTATTTCGCCTATTTTGCAGGATAATCAAAATACACTTGCATAAATTTTTAACGATTATCAACAAACAGTAATCTTTTTTCAAAAAATGCAGGACAAACTCCATAGAATATCACTCTATAAAAAAAATTCTGCACCATATCACTTTGTTTCTGTCGAGTAATGGTACAAAACCAAGTCAAATCTATTTCCGTTTCTTCCACTCGGCGACAGCAAGCTCATCACACCGATTATTATACGGATTGTCCGCATGTCCCTTGACCCAATGAAAGGTCACTTTATGCACATCCAGCAATCCCAAGAGACGCTCCCACAGCTCTACATTCTTCGCAGGGGACTTATCGGCTTTCTTCCATCCGCGTGCTTTCCATCCCGTTACCCAGCCTTTCGTAATGCTGTCGATCACATACTTCGAGTCAGAATAGAGATCTACCTGACAAGGCTCCCGCAGAAGCTCCAAAGCTGCAATCACACCCATGAGTTCCATACGATTGTTCGTTGTCATCGCATCCCCACCCGATATCTCTTTTTCCGCCTTTCCATATTGCAGGATCGCGCCCCAGCCGCCGGGACCCGGATTTCCCGAACATGCACCGTCTGTATAAATCGTCACCTGTTTCATGAAACCAAAAACCTCCTGATTTTATCTTGAGAATTTAACTGAATTTCTATTCAAGAAAACCCGCTCGTAAGAGCGGGTCAATCTTTTTTATTGTGCAGTTCGTTTCTTTCTGCGCAGGGCAGGACCTTCCGGTTCTGTGGAAACCGCCATGCGAGTGAGCTGATACGCCAGCCACAGTGCGCAGGCGATATAGCAGCCCGCACGCGGCAGGAAGGATACCTCAACAAGCTCACTTCCCATGAGCCACGCCAGCAGACTGCCAACGCCGCCAGTCAAGCCAAATACAACCCCAAGTGCCGCAAAACCAGCCAGCAGACGCGGACGGGGCAGGGCGAACAAAAAGCGTGCATACGCATTGAGCGCACACAACAGGCTCATTGCTCCCAGCAGCTCAAACATAAACTGTCCTTCCAAGGGGATATTGCCGTTGACCTTGAAGGTATTGACCATATCAAGTGCTGCCCAAAATGCCGGAACAAACACCAGACTTGCGGACTGCTCCGACGCGATCCCTGCCGATGCATGACTGCCCAGACGAACAAACGTCAGGCATGACAGCAGTGCAAGCAGATAGAGGGGGATCAGTGTCACGCGCTCAAACATAGATAGATCGATCAAATGCACGGCGGTCGTATACAGCCCGAACAGTCCGCAGAGTGCAAAGACTGCTGCGCAGAGTACTGCTGCCATCTTATGCATATCCCCACCGCCGCAAAGATAGGCTTCAAATGCCTGATACTTATCACTGGTCTGCCGATACTGACGCGCACAAAAGATACAAAGCAGCACAGCTGCAGCCGTCAGAATGCATACCAGCTTGAACCATGGTGTTCCAGATGGCAATCCGGCTGCATCATAGCCCTTTGTCAGATCCAGTCCATGCAGGACGCCGCCTGCAAGCCCCAGGACAAGTGCCAATACTGGAAACACTTTTTTGAGATTCATGTAACGTTCCTCCTGTAAAAAAGGATTTCAATATCGAATCCAAATCATTACCTGAACTATTATAGCATGATTTTTCAGAAAATTCCAGTCAAGAAAGCAGCATGTACCAGCGATCCCATCAAATATGATTGTGGCGGATCTCCGGTGCCGAGCCTTCCGGATCCTTCATAAACAGCTTCAGCAGGATAGGTGTGATGAGTGTTGTAACAATGACCATCAGAACGATAGGTGGGAACAAGTGGCTGTCCACCAAACCAGCCTGTGCACCCTTCTGCGCAACGATCAATGCGACCTCACCACGGGACACCATGCCAAGACCAATCGAAAGAGAATCGGTCCAGTTAAACTTCATGAGTTTTGCACCCAGACCACAGCCAATGATCTTGGTCAGGATCGCAACAATGAGGAGTACCAGCGAGAACCACAACAGATTTGCCGTCATACCGTGTAACTCTGTTTTGATACCGATAGAGGCAAAGAAAATCGGGGAAAAGATCATGTAGGACACGATATTCATTTTCTTATTGATATATTCACGCGCTTCCATCAAGTTGCACAGGATCAAACCGGCAAAGTATGCACCTGTAATATCCGCAATGCCAAAATAGTGCTCGGCAACGAATGCCATGATGAGACAGAAGGATAATGCATAGATCGCAACACGGCGATGGTTGCTCCATTCCCGTGTGATCGCACGGAACAGACGATACATCACCAGTCCAACCACGATCAACAGCACAAAGAATGCAACGATACGCGCAATGACGGACAATGGGTTCACGTTCGGATCGGTCATTCCGGACACCAGTGTCAGCACGATGATACCCATGATATCATCGATGATCGCCGCACCTAAGATCGCAGTACCGACCTTACCCTTGAGTTTTCCCATCTCGCGCAGGGTCTCAACCGTGATCGAAACTGAGGTCGCTGTCAGTACGACACCGATAAACAACGCCTTGAGCATATGCAGGGGATCCCCGGCATCCGGGAAGAACCCCAGATACAGTACAGTACCTGCCGCAAGCGGCACGACAACGCCGATGAGGGCGATCACAAAGGAGGCCAAGCCGGTTTTTTTGAGTTCTTCCAGATCTGTATCCAGACCTGCCATGAACATTAAAATGATAACACCGATCTCAGATGTCTTGAGCAGGAAGTCCGTTTCCTGTACGAGCCCCAAGACCGATGGACCAAGTACGACACCCGCAAGCAACGCACCCACGACCTGAGGCATATGTACACGTTCGGAAATGAGGCCAAATACCTTGGTCGATAGCAGGATCACTGCAATGATCAGCAAAAATTCATAGGACTGCATCTTTTTTATCTCCCTTCTTTGCGTTGTTCTGTCCTCCGCAAATGCATCCTGCATCTGCCGCGAAGAGCCCTCTACGCAACATAGACCATTATAAGCCGATTTCCTGCTATGAACAAGTTCTTTTTATTTAAGTTTTATACCGATTTGCATTTGTTTTTAATATTTTTTTGTTTATTTTGCACAATACCGCATTGTATTGGTCAGTTTTTCCCCTAAACTGATATCTTTTCCTCGAAAAAGAAAGGTCTAAGCCGCGATTGGCCTAGACCTTTCCGTGATTCGATCCGTAAGGATCGCTGCTTATTCAGCAGTTTCTTCTGTTTCTTCCGCTTCCGGCTCCGGATCGGTTCGTGCAATTGAAATAACACGCACATCCTCACCTGTCCGCATAGCGATGACGCCTTGGCTGTTTCGACCACACTGGCGAATATCTTCTACCGGTACACGGATCATGACACCATCATCCGTCATAATCATGAGATCATTTTCCGGATCGACTACCGCAATGCCTGCGATATATCCGGTCTTCTCGGTGATGCCATGAAGCAGGATTCCACTGCCGCCGCGGTGGTGCACGGTGAACTCCTCTACCGGAGTACGCTTACCGTATCCATTTTCTGTGATGGAAAGTACCTGTGCGCCCTGCCGTGCCCGTGCCGCACCCACGACATAATCGCCTTCGCTCAAGCGGATGCCGCGTACACCGGCTGCCTGACGTCCCATTGCACGCACTTCCGTTTCATCGAACGTGATTGCGCGTCCCTGATGGGTCGCAATCAGGATGTTCTCCAAGCCATCGGTCAAACGTACATCGACAAGCAGATCGCCCTCGCCTAAACTCAGCGCACGCAGACCGACCTTACGGATATTTTGAAGATCACTGAGCACGACGCGCTTGATAACGCCCTGTTTGGTGACAAATACCATGTACTTATCGTTCGTAAACTCTCGAATCGCAAACATTGCAGTGATCTTTTCGCCCTGCTCGATCTCCAGGAGATTTATGATATTCTGTCCCTTTGCCGTACGTCCTGCCTCTGGTATCTGGTAACCCTTGAGCTTATAGACCTTACCCAGATTGGAGAAGAACAGGATATGATCGTGAGTCGATGCTGTAAATACATGACGCACGAAGTCCTCGTCACGGGTAGACATTGCATTGACACCACGTCCGCCACGACGTTGCGCACGATATGCCGAAGTTGGCATACGCTTGATATAACCAGCCTGCGTGAGCGTATAGGTGCAGTCCTGTTCCTCGATCAGGTCTTCGATATCGAGATCATCTGCAACCGCTGCGATCTCGGTCCGGCGATCATCTGCATAGCCTGCACGCAGCTCATGCAGTTCATCCTTGACAACGGACAGGATATTCTCATCCGTAGACAGGATCTCACGGAAGGAGGCGATGCGTCCTTCAATTTCTGCATATTCATCATTGAGTTTCTGCTGCTCCAAACCGGACAGACGGCCAAGACGCATATCTACGATCGCCTGTGCCTGTGCATCATCCAGATGGAACTCAAAGTGCTCCGAACCCTCTGTAATGCCGAGCAGTGCGATCTGATCGATCCAGAACGGCTCCTTACACAGATTTTCCTTTGCTTCCGCTTCCGAGCCGGACGCGCGAATGATCGCAATGATACGGTCGATATTGTCCTGATCGGTTGCAACCTTGAGACCCTCCAAAATATGGGCGCGCGCAGCCGCACGGTTCAGATCAAACTGTACACGGCGCGCGACCACATCCTTTTGGAAAGAGATATACCAATCAATAATTTCACGCAGAGACAGTACCTTTGGCTGTACCTTATCCACGCCTGCATGGGGGATCGGTACGAGTGCCAGATGGTTCATCGAGCAGGTATCCTGCAACTGCGTATAGTTATACAGCTGATTCAGGATCACCTGTGCATTGGCGTCACGCTTACACTCAATGACGACACGCATGCCCTCACGGGAGGATTCATCGCGCACATCGGAAATGCCTTCTACGCGCTTATCCTTGACCAGATTGGCAATGGATTCCACCAAACGCGCCTTATTGACCATGTAGGGGATCTCGGTTACGATGATCCGCTGGCGGTTGGATGCCCCTGGCATATCCTCGATCTCACAGCGTGCACGCACCTTGACCTTGCCGCGTCCAGTTGCGTATGCCGCGCGGATGCCCGCGCGTCCCATGATAATACCGCCTGTTGGGAAGTCCGGTCCCTTGATGATCGCACAAAGATCCTCCAGATCCGCTTCTGGATGGTCGATCACATAGCAAATACCGTCAATGACTTCGCCGAGGTTATGCGGCGGGATATTGGTCGCCATACCAACTGCAATACCCGAAGAACCATTGACAAGCAGATTGGGGAAGCGAGAGGGGAGTACCACCGGCTCTTTGCGCTCCTCGTCAAAGTTCGGGATAAAATCTACCGTCTCTTTCTTGATATCTGCAAGCATCGCATTGGCAAGCTTTGCCATGCGTGCCTCGGTATAACGGTATGCTGCTGGGGGATCACCGTCGATCGAACCAAAGTTACCATGGCCGTCAATCAGCGGATACCGCAAGGAAAACGGCTGTGCCATACGCACCATTGCATCATAGACCGAAGCATCACCGTGCGGATGATAGCGACCCAGCACATTACCAACGGTCGTTGCTGACTTGCGAAACGGCTTTTCTGAGGTCAAGCCATCCTCATACATTGCGTAGAGGATACGGCGATGTACCGGCTTGAGACCGTCGCGTACATCAGGTAGAGCACGTCCGACAATGACGCTCATGGCATAAGCAATATAAGATTTACGCATTTCCCGATCGAGATCGACCGGTTTAATGATTTGATTTTCGTATTCTTGACTCATTTGGTACCTCCAATGAGAGGACATTTCAAAATCTGATCGGACAGCACAAAGCGGCTGCCCCTACGGTGAGAATATCTCTTATACATCAAGATTTTCTACATACTTTGCATTTTTCTCGATAAAATCACGTCTTGGCTCGACCTTTTCACCCATAAGCAGGGTAAAAGTCTGATCTGCCATGCTTGCATCCTCCAGCGTTACCTGCAAAAGGATACGGTTTTCCGGATTCATCGTGGTTTCCCAAAGCTGCTCGGGATCCATCTCACCAAGACCCTTGTAACGCTGTACACGCACGCCTTCTCCCATCTCTGCCAAAACGCGTCTCTGCTCTGCCTCATCATAGGTATAGCGCACGATTTTTGTCTTTTCGTTTTTGCCCTTTTCGTTTTTAAAGAGCGGCGGCTGGGCAATATAAACATGTCCCTGCTCGATCAGCGGACGCATGAACCGGAAGAAGAAGGTCAAAAGCAGGGTGCGGATATGCGAACCATCAACGTCCGCATCGGCCATCAGGATGATCTTTCCATAACGCAGCTTGGATACATCGAAATCCTCGCCAAAGCCTGCACCAAAGGCTGTGATCATCGGGGTCAGCTTTTCGTTTCCATATACCTTGTCAAGACGTGCCTTTTCCACGTTGAGCATCTTTCCCCACAGCGGCAGGATCGCCTGATATCTGCGGTCGCGTCCTTCCTTTGCAGAACCACCTGCGGAGTCACCCTCGACGATGTAGATCTCAGTCAGGTTTGGGTCGCGTTCCTGACAGTCTGCCAGCTTGCCCGGCAGGGAATTGGACTCCAGTGCCGATTTGCGGCGAGTCAGCTCGCGTGCACGGCGTGCCGCCTCGCGCGCACGGGAGGCCGTCTGTGCCTTGTCAATGATAACACGCGCAACCGATGGATTTTCTTCCAGAAAAATCGGCAGACGCTCGCCCACCATAGTCTCCACAAGGGTACGCATATCACTGTTTCCCAGCTTTGTCTTGGTCTGTCCTTCAAACTGGGCTTCCTGTAGTTTGACCGAAATAATCACGGTCAGTCCCTCTCGCACATCGTCACCGGACAGGTTTTTATCATTTTCCTTAATGAGATTATATTTTCTGCCATAATCATTGAGGACTTTGGTCAGGGCGGACTTAAAACCTGTTTCATGTGTACCGCCTTCAGTGGTCTCAATGTTATTTGCAAATGAGATCATGCTCTCATTGTAGGAATCGGTGTACTGCATCGCCACCTCAGCCATACTGTTTTCGCGCGTTCCCTCCATGTAAATCACGTCGGAATGGATAGGGGTCTTGTTCATGTTCAGGAAGGAAACGAACTCGCGGATGCCGCCTTCATAGTACATGATATCCTCACGCACATCGTCCTCGCGTTCATCTCGCAGGGTGATTCGGATACCGGCATTCAAAAATGCCGCTTCTCTCAAACGCTTGAGCAAGGTCTCGTAATCATAAACGGTCGTTTCAAAGATCTCCGGATCTGCCTGAAAGCGAATGGTCGTACCACATTCCTCTGTGCAGGGGACGGCTTCAATGGCACGGACGGTCTGTCCGCGTTCAAAGCGCATAGTATGCTTCTGTGTCCCGTCGCGCACCTCGGCCTCCATCCATCGTGACAGAGCATTGACGACAGAGGAACCCACACCATGCAGACCGCCGGAGACCTTATATCCATCACCGCCAAATTTACCACCTGCATGCAGAACAGTCAAAACGACTTCCAGCGTTGGGATACCCATCTGCGGATGGATACCGACCGGAATACCGCGTCCATTGTCCTCAACGGAGATGACATTATCCTTCTCAATGGTCACTTCAATATGGGTACAGTACCCTGCCAGTGCCTCATCGATGGAATTGTCAACGATTTCATACACCAAATGATGCAGACCGCGCTCTGAGGTCGAGCCGATATACATGCCCGGGCGTTTGCGGACAGCTTCCAGTCCTTCCAGCACCTGGATCTGACTTTCGTCATAGGTCTCGGTGACCTTCAGGTCTAACATTTCTTCACTCATACTCATAATTTCAATTTCCTCTTTCGGGGTGATCGGGTCCATTCGCGGCGGCAAGGCTTCCTCACATACTGCCCTGCTGCACACGCCGCTGCAAGGCTGCGCTTGAGATCTGGGAAATATAGAGGATCTCGCCAAGCGCGCCGTCACACAGGACAGCAGACTTGGGCAGATCCTCACAAGCGACAACAACACGGCCTTCCTGCTCCAAGCGTGTCAGCAGCTTGCGCGTATGCTTAGACCAAGTAGCCGTGTCCATATCAAAAATAGATACGATACTGCGCACCGGAACCATATAATCCTGACCGATATGAACATACATACGACATACCTCCGGTATCCACAGCTATTTTGCAGCCGGAATTGCCATACCGCGCAGAAAAACTGTGCAGAATGGGTCGTGAACGACTGTTTCAAGGTGCCAAATCACAGAACTTGGTTGCAATGCAGCCGCTCTATCTCCGGCATTTCCATGAAACCCATGTATAATAACCACTTATGATTATTATACCACATTTTCAAGGAATTTGTTAGGGCAGCATGTAATTTTTTTCAAGATTATCCTACAAATTTTGCAGGCTATCGCACAGTGCCGCCCTGTATGTGGAACACCGCACCGGTTTGGAAGCGCGCCACGGCATCTTCCTCACAGCAGGTGATAATGACTTGTCCCTGTCCAAGATGATTGAGCACAAAATCCTGCCGTCTGCGGTCAAGCTCTGACAGGACATCATCGAGGAGCAGCACCGGATAGGCATTGTCTGCATCAAAAAAGACTGCTCGTTCCGCCAGCTTCAGCGCAAGGGCGGCCGTGCGCGTCTGCCCTTGGGAAGCGTACGCTGCGGCAGGGACATCATTCAGATGCAGAACAAGATCATCTTTATGCGGACCGGAAAGACAGGAGCGTGCGGCGATCTCCGCAGCGCGGTGGGAAAATGCATGCGCCTGCAATTCCCGCTCGATCACTTCCGCCGGTGCAGTCGGATCTGTCACGGTGGAAACGGTCTGGTAGGTGCATGTGAGGACTTCATGCGGTGCTGCCTCGGCATGCAGTGCCCGAGCCAATCCTGCGAGCTTATAAATATACGCTGCGCGGTATCGAATGATACGCGCACCCAATCGGCACTGCCGCAGCGTAAAATCATCCAGCAGGTCGAGAAGTGCAGGTTTTTCTTCGCTATCCTTCAAAATGCGCAATTTGTGCGCAGTCACTCTTTCATATTCTGCAAGCGCACTTGCATAATGAGGCCGCAGCTGACAGAGGGCGGTATCCAAAAAGCGTCGTCTTGCAGCCGCACCAGCTCGAATGAGCATCAGATCATCCGGACAAAATAATACTGTGCGTAATATCCCACGCACATCACTCTGCCGCCGCACCCGAACACCATTGCGGCGCAGTTCCATTGCCCGATTGGGGTGCAGCCGCAGATCCAAGTGTACTTCATGTCCCTCAACGCGAAAACGTCCAGCGATCCGCGCCTCATCTGCCCCAAACCGGATGCCTTCTTTTTTTTGCGCAGTCCGAAAAAGCTTGAGTGTGGACAGTGCAGCGGCTGCCTCCAACAAATTGGTTTTGCCTTGAGCATTTTCTCCCATGATCAAATTGACCGCCGGATCAAATTGCAGGTGGGCAGCCTCATAATTTCTGAAATTTTCCAGTGTGAGTGTCTCGATCAAGTAACCGCCCGCCTTTTTTGTGCTTATGTTTCATGTGAAACATTTGAATTTTCAGCCAATTTCCACACTTTCATTGTCTAGTGTTACGGTATCTCCGGTGCGGAGTTTTTTTCCACGCATCAGACAGGGTTCTCCGTTGACCAGCACTTCGCCTTCGGCGATGCGGATCTTAGCTTCTCCTCCGGAAGAAACCATATTTGCAAATTTCAGTAAAGCATCCAGTTTGATAAACTCGCCTGTGATTGTAATTTTACGCATCTGCTTTTAACCTCACTGGTAGAACAAGATAGGTATATTTATCACCCTCTATTGGTGTTAAAACGATTGGATTGAGCGCACCCTTTAAGGAAATGTGCACGGTTTCATCGTTGCAGGCACGCAATGCTTCCAGCAGATAACGACTGTTGAAGCCGATCTCCAATTCAGAAACGCTGCCATCAATGGAACATTCATCATAAGATTTTCCAAGGGCTGTAATGCAGCTCATTTTCATTACAGATCCATCAAATGTTATGCGAACCGGATTTTTGAGTCGTTCGGATACCAAAAGGGAAACACGTTCTAAACAGGTGATCATTTCGTGGGTATCTGATTTGACGGTATATTCGAATGCGGAGGGAATTGCTGCATTATAGTTTAAAAATTCACCATCGATCAGGCGGCAGACCAGCGTTGTTTGACCCAAAGAGAACAAAATATGCTTTTCTCCGGGGCAGATGGATGCAAACTCGTTATCATTTTCGTGAGCAATGCGTTCGATTTCTCGCAGTGCAGGACCTGGAACGACAAATTTCATGTCTTCTGCTGGTGCTTGTTCCAGCGTCTCCCGTCGAATGGAAAGACGGAATCCGTCAACAGCGACTACTGTGAGGCGTCCGTTGATGAGTTCAAATAGGCATCCGGTGTGAATTGGCTTGGCTTGATTGTCCGAAACAGCAAAAACGGTTTGATTGATCATAGATTTCAGCATATTTTCTGGCATGGAAATCGTATGTGCGCCGTTTACTTCGGGCATGACAGGGAAATCATCGGATGGGGAGGCAACTAAATTAAAAACAGAACGACCACATTTTATGGTTGTGAGCAGTTTTTCGTCGGTTTCTACATATACTGTATCGTTTGGGAGTTTGCGAACGATGTCCCCGAGCAGTTTTGCACTGAGAACGATTTCGCCGGGCTGTACGATGTCTGCTTCGATTTTGGTTTTGATGCCGATGGAGAGATCATAGCCGGAAAGGGTGAGATGATCGGTTGCGGTGATTCGCAGACCTTCTAATATTGCGATGGTTGATTTTGTAGAGACTGCTCTTGATGCGATGGAAATTGCGTCAAGAAATGCAGATTTTTCACATGAGAATTTCATCGAAAGTACGCATCCTTTCTCTATCCACAGGTAATGTGGAAGTAAGCAGGTAGTTTATGGGAAATAGAGGCAGTAAATAGAAGAATATTTTTATAGTCGTAGTAGTAGAGCTGTGGAATCTGTGGAAAAGTGAAAAATGCCCATGAAATTCGTGGGAAATTTTATCCCCATGCGAATGTGTATGGATTTGGACGAATTGTGGGTGGAAATTTTGGGAAATAGTTTTCCACAAGTTGTCCATCCACAATCCACAGGCTATGTGGATAAATATTATCGTAAAAAAGAGTGTGATTTACAGATTTTGGATGTTTTCCACGAGCGTTTTGATGATGTCTTCCAGCTCGGCATTTTTCTTTCGATCTCCGTCGATTTTGTCACATGCGTGCATGACGGTGGTATGGTCACGGCCAAAGACCTTGCCGATTTCAGGCAGGGAATAGTTTGTCATTTTTCGGACAAGATACATCGCCATTTGACGCGGCTGAACGGTGTCCTTGGAACGGCGGTCAGACAGGATCTGATCGACCGGTACGGAGTAAAAGTTTGATACGGTTTGCAGGATCATAGGGGGAGTGGGGTTGAGACCAGGATTGATCGACCGAACTTCTTCAATGACCTTTTGCGTCATATCAATGGTGATCATTTCTCCACCCAGTTCATGTTTTGCCTTGATTTTTTTCACGGTGCCTTCCAGCTGTCGTACATTGGACTGTAAGTTTTCCGCAATGCAATAGATGACATCTTTTGGCAGTTCAAATCCCAATTTAGATGCTTTTGCATTGATAATTGCAACGCGTGTTTCAAAATCTGGTGGCTGGATATCCGCAAGCAGACCCCATTCAAAACGTGTTTTCATGCGGTCTTCCAAGGTGTTCATTTCCTTTGGCGGACGGTCAGAGGTGAGGACGATCTGGCGGCCGGATTCATAAAGCGCATTGAAGGTATGGAAAAACTCCTCCTGTGTACGCTCTTTTCCCGCGATAAACTGGATATCATCAATGAGCAGCAGGTCTGCCATACGGTATTTTCCGCGAAATGCCTGCACATCGCCTTCCTGAATGGCGGTGACGAGTTCATTGGTGAAATCCTCGCCTTTTACATAGATGATGCGAAAATTCGGGTGTGTTCCGCGGATCACATTGCCGATTGCATGCAATAAGTGAGTTTTCCCCAAGCCTGACTGTCCATAGATAAACAGTGGGTTGTAGTTTTCTGCCGGATGATTGGCAACCGAAATTGCTGCCGCATGCGCAAACTTATTGGAAGAACCCACGATAAAATGCTCAAATGTGTATTCTTCATCGGGAGAAAGTCCGATTGATTCACCTGTTTTAGCAGGGGAAGGTGCTTGATCTCCATAGATGACAGAAAGTGTGATGGGTTCGCCCAACAGCTCGGTCAAGGCTTCCTCGAGATGCTTCGTAAAACGAGACTCGATAATTTCTTTTTTGAATTGGTTGGCAGCGCGCAGAACGAAGCTGGTTCCATCAAGAGAAATGGCTTCGGCGTCGTCAAACCACGCAGAAAGCGTGACGGGGCTAAAGGTACCCTCCATGCGCGACAACGCCATTTTGAGTAAGTCGTTGTTGCTGTTCAAGAATTTATCCTCCTAATTCTGCCGATTCTAATTCACATTACATAATAGCATAAGATCTGTTTGATTTCAAGTTATCCACAGGTGTGGATAGGGTTGGGCATAAAAATATGGATCTGGTGCAAAATGGGTCTGAAGCCACAAAAAGTTATACACAGAGCAAACAGGGATCTTGGGATAACACTTCAGAAAAAAACGACCGCACGATAAATCAAAGAAATGTACATTTTTTGTAAAGTTGTGCTTGACAAATCCTATATAGAGTGACTATAATATACCTGATTCGGAGTATTACGGACAGGCAGCGGCATAAGCCCGATCTTCTGGTATTGGACCTGTGCCGGTGCCCATTCAGATCTATCATGATAATAGGAGGTGTGTGGTAAATGCTGAGAACTTATCAGCCGAAGAAGCGTCAGCGCAGCAAGGAGCATGGCTTCCGTAAGAGAATGTCTACGAAGAATGGCCGCAAGGTGCTGGCTCGCCGTCGTGCAAAGGGCCGCAAGCAGCTGACCCTGTAATCTGGCAAAACAAAAAACAAATCGAGCCGCCCTGTTTGAGCGGCTCTTTTTCGTATTTTCGTGCGTATCAGGACTGTGTTATATGATTTTCGTCTGCCGTATCCCGCCTGAACGCATACAAACAAGGGGAACATGCGGCAGGCAGACCGCGCAGGCTGCGAAATGCAAGCCGTCCGAATCGGCGCGGGGGGAGAAGCCAGGGCATCGGCACATCCCAGAACGCTTCTGTAAATTTTTATTTCGGAGCAAATCATGAAATCTACCTATGTTATCAAAGAAAACTATGAATTCCGCAGGCTGTATCATCGTGGGAAGTCTTCCGCGAATCGCTATCTTGTGCTGTACTGCATGAAAAACCGTCGCCCATACAATCGTTTAGGTCTCACGGTCAGTGCCAAGTTTGGTTGTGCCGTACAGCGCAACCGTGCAAAGCGTCTATTTCGCGAGGCATACCGTCTGCACGCATCGGAATTCAAGCAAGGGTTCGATCTCGTGCTGGTTGCACGCACCCGTATGCAAAGCGCGGGCTGTGCAGAGATCGAGAAAGCACTTTGCAAGGCCGCACGCGAGTTGCACCTGATTGAGGAAAAAGAAGGGAAAAAGTCATGAAACGATTGATCTTATCCTGTATTCGCTTGTATCGGAAGGGCATTTCACCCTATACCGCCCCAACCTGCCGCTATATTCCGACCTGTTCTCAATATGCATTGGAAGCAGTGGAAAAATATGGCGCATGGAAGGGGAGCTGGCTTGCGATTCGCCGGATCTGTCGTTGTCACCCTTTTTCCAAACGCGGACCCTACGACCCTGTACCCTGACTTTGGGGTATCTGAACAGGAAAGCATCCTGTTCTGCAACACATTTGGAGGAACAAAATTTTGGCTAAGATCTTTGGTTTATTGATCGTGCGTCCATTTGGCATGCTGCTTATGTGGATCTACAATCTTGTAGGTTCCTATGGCGTTGCGATCATTTTGTTCGCCGTGTTCTGTAAGCTTCTTATGCTCCCGCTGTCCATCCACAGCAAAAAGAGTATGCGTAAGATGAGTGCGCTCTCACAAAAACAGATGGCATTACAGAAAAAGTATGCGAACAATCGTGTCAAACTCAATGAAGAGATACAAAAACTCTATGAGCAGGAGGGCGTCAGCCCGATGAGCGGCTGCCTGCCGTCCTTTCTGCCGCTGCCCATCATGATGGGTCTTTACTACGCGATCGAAAAGCCGATCACCTTTATGATGGGCATTACCGATAAGGACTTTGTAACAGAAGGTTTTCCGGATTCGGTACAGCTGCTCATCGACTATGTCAATAACAATGGCATTGCGGATCTGACCAAGTTTCAGGACTATTATGTACAGATCCCACTCATGGAAAACCTCAATAAGCTGGCAGATACAGCTGGACAATTCCCAGAGGCGATCACGAAGCTGTCTGCTGAGATCGCAGAACGCCTTGTGCCGCTGAACTTCAATTTCCTCGGCTTCAATCTGGCACAGACCCCAAGCATCAAGGAGTTCGGCATCCTTTGGCTGCTGCCCATCCTTTCCGGTCTGACTGCTCTGCTTTCTTCGTTCGTGATGCAGAAGCTTCAGGAAAAATCCAATCCCACCGCTGCGCAGGTACAGGGTTCTATGAAGGCGATGCTGTACATGATGCCGCTGATGTCGGTTTATCTGGGCTTTATCCTGCCGGCTGCGCTTGCCGTTTACTGGATCACCAACAACCTTTTGACAATGATTCAGGAAGTATTCCTCACCTGGTATATGGATAAGTATCATCCGATCGAGGTGGAGGATCCCAAAAAGAAGAAAAAGAAGGCCAAGATCAAAAAGGAGGAAGCGTAAATGCAGAAAGAACAGATTTTTTCTGCGCAGACCGTGGATCGTGCGATCGAAAAGGCACTTGAGACCCTGCATCTGGATCGTGATGCGATCTCAGTTGAAGTCATGGATATGGGACGCAAAGGATTTTTGGGTCTTGGTGCTTCTGATGCAAAGATCCGCGTGACCTATGAGGTAGAGGAGCCTGCTCCTGCACAGTCCGCATCCAAGCCGGCTTCCAAGCCTGTGGCAAAGGAAAAGCCAGTCGAAAAAACACCCGAAAAGCGAGATGAAACACCGCGTCTGGTAAAGGCTGCACCACAGGGTGCAAAGCCAGCGGAAAAGCCGCAGCCGCCACAGCCTGCAAAGCAGGAGGAGACGCCCCGTCTTGTTCGTGCGGCTTCCGGTGAAAAGCCGAAATCGAAGCCGACGGAAGAGCGGGCAGAGCAGCCTGCACCGGAGGTCAAGCAGTATCCAAAGGCAAATCCTCTGCCGGAGGCAGAATGGAGCGATGAGGCAAAGGCTGCTGTTGCATTCATTGATGGACTTTTGGTAAAGCTGGGTGTCGAGGGACATGCATTTGTGACCGATCAGTCTGAATCCGATCACATGCGCATCGAAATCGAGGGACCGGATATGGGACCCGTCATCGGACGCCGCGGTGATACGCTGGATGCGATCCAGTATCTGACATCTCTCGTACTCAATCGTGGAACCGATGATCATATCCGCTTGACCATTGATACAGAGAATTACCGCATCAAGCGTGCAGAATCGCTCGAGCGACTGGCACGCAAGATGGCT
Organism: Butyricicoccus sp.; assembly: GCA_020025755.1. GTDB lineage: Bacteria > Bacillota > Clostridia > Oscillospirales > Butyricicoccaceae > Butyricicoccus. The sequence goes on from JAHHRO010000026.1 coordinate 23,994, forward strand.
GGCAAGGTTGCAAGATACCATAAGCCAATGACGCTGGAGCCGATGAATCCGTATGAACGCCGCATCATTCATGCAGCATTGCAGGATTATCGTGGTGTTACGACCCACTCGACCGGAACAGAACCAGGTCGCCGTGTTGTGATCTCTCCAGAGGGCGGACGCAAATACAATGGCCGCCGTGCACCAAAGCAGTAAAAACTGAATGGAAAGGGCATGATGAAAGCATTTTTGCTGCATCATGCTCTTTTTTTGTTCTTCCAAAACAAATTGGGAAGAATAAAAAATTCACCTTGACATTTTTGTAAGACTGGAGTATTATAGCCTCATAATAAGACAGGAGTCTTATCGGAGGAGGTGAGGAATAAATGAAGCTGTTTGACTCGGAACTCAAGGTTATGGACGTACTTTGGGACAAGGGAGATCAGCCTGCGAAGGAGATCGCACGGCAGCTGACAGGGATCTATGGCTGGAACGTCAATACCACTTATACCCTGATCAAGCGATGCATCAAAAAAGGCGCGATCGAACGATCAGAACCCAATTTTATGTGCCATGCGCTGATCTCTAAGGAGACTGTACAGCAGGCGGAAACCGATGAACTCATCGACAAGCTATACAGTGGATGTGCAGATAAGCTGTTCGCGGCATTGTTGGGCAGAAAAAAAGTATCAGCAGAACAGATCGAGCGGCTGAAACAGATGGTCGATGACTTGGAATGAGGGAGATACGATGCGTTTATTGCAAATGAGTGTGACAGGGGCAGTTTTGATCGGTGTGATCCTGCTCATTCGCAGGCTTCTCATATATCGGCTGCCAAAGAAAACCTTTTGCGTGCTTTGGAGTATTGCGCTGGCACGGCTGCTCATTCCGTTCTCCATTCCATCTCGATTCAGCATATACACATGGTTTGTGCAGTATAAACGGCCAGCGGAAGTCTTTGTTTCCTACGCACCGGTGCAAAGTTTGACACAGGAGGATGTGTTGGCGTCGGATACACTGTCCAGCGGCACTGGGGGACAGGATCCGTGGCTGCTCGTGTGGCTCATTGGTATGATGCTGTGCGCCGCATTTTTTATGCTGGCCTATTGGAAATGTGCACGAGAATTTCGCACGGCGACCCCAATTGAGGATCCCTTGATACAGGCATGGTGTCATACCCATTCGCTGTATCGCACCATTTCGGTTCGTCAGACCGATCTGGTGGAAAGTCCCCTGACGTTTGGCATCCTGCATCCGGTTATTTTATTGCCGAAGAATATGGACTGGAGTGATGAGACCACGCTTGCTTATGTGTTGACACATGAGTATGTGCATATCAGGCGGTTCGATTCCCTGACCAAGCTGCTGGTCATCGCAGCAGCTTGTATCCATTGGTTCAATCCTCTGGTTTGGGTTTTGTATGTGCAGGTCAATCGAGATCTTGAATTATCCTGCGATGAAGCAGTTGTGCGGTTGTTTGGGGAGAAGGATCGGTCAGCGTATGCGCGTGCACTGATCCGAATAGAGGAGCAAGCCTGCGGCTTTTTGCCATTATGCAGTTATTTTACAAAAAATCCACTGGAAGAAAGGATCGAAGCAATCATGAAAACGAAGAAAACGACTATTTTTTCTCTCTTGTTAGCTGGAACGATCGTGACCGGAACAGCAGCTGCGTTTGTGACTTCCTCTCAGCTGGCAGATAGCACGGTTCTGCTGACAAATGGTGAAATAGCCACCGAACAGCAAACAACAGAATGGTGGACGGCAGAGGAATATGAAGCATGGCTCAGGCAGGAAAAAGAAGAATTACAGAGTCTAGTCGGTACAGGCAGCGGCTGGTATGATGCACAGGGTACGCTGCATGTATTCACACAGGAGGTCGTCGATCAGACCATCGCAGGCTATGAAAAGACTTTGCAGGAGATCAAGGCTGGAAAGCGGCATGCAAAGCCTGTAGATGTGGATGTCGATGGAGATGGAACACCTGATTATTCGATCACAAGAAATGATACAGACGAACCTGCCGTAGAGGCGGATGCCAGCTATGTAGTACAGGATGCGGGCGTTCCTGCAACGCTGGGAACCAAAGAGGTCGTGACCTATGTGCAGGAAAATGGAAGTGTGGCTTCTGAAAGCAACAGTCCGGAGGCCGTGGCGACCATTGCGGAACACATGAAACAGTATGAGAAGTGGGGGATCACCTACACACCGGAAAACGGCGGCAATGTATATTATCAGGGCAAGCTGATCCGTCGATTTGAGGATATCAACATGAAGACAAGCATCGTCATCACCGTAGAGTCTGCCAAGGGCGGCGACCAGATCGCATGTACGGTGTATGATGCGGCTGGAAATATCACCGGTGTGCGTGTGGAGCCATACCATGCTTGATCTACAAAAAATCATCTCAGTATACAAAATGGATGAGGGTGCGCTCTTTTGAGTGCACCCTTTTTGGCAGATTCAAAAAACTTTTGTCATGGGATGCAAATTCTGCACAGAATGTGATAAAATAAAGAGAAATGCTGCGCAGAGCTGTATGTGCAGGTACTTAGAAACAAAAAACAGGATCGTTTACAGGGAGGAATTAGGTATGGCACAAACCATCGCCGCTCTGTCTACTGCCCCCGGCGGCGCGATTGGGATTGTGCGCATTTCCGGTGAGCAGGCAGAGGAATATCTTTCAGCACTTTTTACACCCACAGGCGGACGTCCGCTCGTACCGAGGATGCTCACATACGGTACTTTGTCCGTACACGGACAGGTGATCGACCGCCCAATGGCGGTCTATTTTCCTGCACCAGCGACCTATACCGGAGAGCCAATGGCTGAGATCCATTGTCATGGTTCTTCTGCTGTGCTGGAAGAAACTCTGCGTGCTTTGTTTGCGCTGGGGGCAAGGCAGGCGCAGCAGGGAGAGTTTACCAAGCGTGCCTTTTTGAATGGCAAGATGGATCTTTTTGAGGCAGAAGCGGTCAATGACTTGGTCTGTGCGCAATCGGCACAGGCAGCTGCCCTTGCCACGGCGCAGCTTGGCGGACATATTTCCACTGAGTTTTCCGAGATGCGGGAAAAGTTGGTTGCGATGTGCGCGCAGTTTTTGGCGGTGATCGATTATCCGGATGAGGAGATCGAGGATCTGCCTTTGACAGAGATGCGGCAGACGCTGGAGCAGATGCGCACACGCCTGACCACACTTTGTACGAGTTATGAGCGCGGTCGTGCTTTGCGCGAGGGGCTGCCCTGTGCGATCGTAGGACGGCCGAATGCCGGAAAATCGACCCTGCTCAATGCACTTTTGGGATATGACCGTGCAATCGTTACCGATATTGCAGGTACGACACGAGATACTGTAGAGGAGACCCTGCGTTTGGGCGGCTTGATCTTACGGTTACAGGATACGGCAGGACTCAGAGAGACCGAAGATCCGGTAGAGCAGATCGGGGTATCCCGTGCAAAGGATGCTGTGACACTGGCGAAGGAAACCGGTGTGGTGTTGGCAGTTTTTGATGGCAGTCAGCCGCTTGGGGAAGACGATCGGCTGGTGATTGAGCAGGTACGCGATGCAAAGCGTGCGGTTGCGGTCGTGAATAAATCAGATCTGCTGACGCAAATGGATCTGGAGGAATTGCAGGGTTGTTTTGCGCAGGTCGTGCAGCTTTCAGCCAAACAGAGAGATGGATTGGACAGGCTGATAGATACTCTAATGGAGCTGACAGGAATTCGTGATCTGCCGCAAGATGGCGGACTCATCACCAATCTGCGGCAGGCAGAGGCATTGAGCCATACGGCGGAAAGTTTGGAGCAGGCATGCAGGCAGCTGGGCGCAGGCTTTTCACCAGATGTAATCGTTTATGAGATCGAGCAGGCGATTGATTGTTTGGGTCGTGTGACGGGTGCGCATGTGCAGGAGGATATTATTGATTATATTTTTGCAAATTTTTGTGTTGGAAAATAAGGATTGCCTAGATTTTGTATAATTTGTAAAATGATGCTACAATTTATATGGTTTTGTAAAATTGCAGGAATGTTATCAGTTGGTATGGCGTTTTCGATAAGAACGGTTTATGAGATATTTTGTCGAGACGAGGCTTATCCACATAGCACTTGTGTAAATTGTGCATTACTTCTGCAATCAACCACAATTTATAAATACAATAAGAAATAATAAATAATAAAAATACAAATCGTATTTAAATTTTTGAAAAATTATCCACAGTTATCCCAACTGTACACAGAGTTATCAACAGATGTGCATGGTTGGTTTGGAGGAATCCCATGTATTTTGCAGGTACTTATGATATTGCAGTTATTGGTGCAGGGCATGCCGGAATCGAGGCCGCACTAGCAGGTGCGCGTCTTGGTCTGCGTACCCTGTGCTTTACGATCAATTTGGACGCGGTGGGCAATCTGCCATGCAATCCAGCCATTGGCGGCACAGCCAAGGGGCATCTGGTGCGAGAGGTCGATGCGCTGGGCGGTGAGATGGGACATGCGGCAGATGCAGCTTGTATTCAATATCGCATGCTCAACCGCGGAAAAGGGCCAGCGGTCCATTCATTGCGTGCGCAGGCAGACCGTGTGCGTTATCGCAGCTACATGAAACATAAATTAGAGACAACGGAAAATCTTTCTCTCAAGCAGGCGGAGATCGTCTCGATTGAGGTCGATGATGCAGGGGATGTATGCGGTGTGACTACTGCAGCCGGCGCACAGTACGCGGTTCGTGCAGCGATCATTTGCTCAGGTACATTTCTTGGAGGACGGATCATCATTGGCGATTATACCCATGAGGGTGGACCGGATGGTATGTTTGCGGCAACCAAGCTGACCGATTGTCTGCGCAGTCTTGGGCTTCGCTTGCAACGCTTTAAGACAGGTACGCCGCCGCGGATCAACCGCCGGTCTATTTGTTACGATGGACTCGAGGTACAGGAGGGCGAGCAGGAAATCATACCGTTTTCCTTTGATTCGGAGAATCCGCCCCAAAATCAGGCGGTCTGTCATTTGACCTATACCAATGCAGAGACGCATCGCGTCATTCAGGAGAATCTTTCACGTTCCCCCTTATTTTCTGGTGAGATCGAGGGGGTAGGGCCGCGTTATTGTCCCTCTATTGAGGACAAGATCGTGCGCTTTGCAGATAAGCCGCGCCATCAGTTATTTTTAGAGCCGATGGGATTGGATACAGAGGAAATCTATATTCAGGGATTTTCCTCGTCTATGCCAGAGGATGTACAGCTTGCCATGCTGCATACCGTCAAAGGGTTGGAGCATGCAGAGGTCATGCGTCCGGCGTATGCGATCGAATATGATTGCATTGATCCGACGGAGTTGCTGCCCACGCTTGAAAGCCGAAAGATTTCCGGTTTGTATGGTGCTGGACAGTTCAACGGTTCTTCCGGATATGAGGAAGCCGCAGCACAAGGACTGGTAGCAGGCATCAATGCGGCGCGTAAGCTGCGAGGGGAGCCGCCGATGATTCTCGACCGCGCAGATGGGTATATTGGAACTTTGATTGATGACCTTGTCACACGCGGCACGCAGGAGCCATATCGTATGATGACCTCACGCTCGGAATATCGTTTGCTTCTGCGGCAGGACAATGCTGATGAGCGTCTTGTTCCGATCGGGGCAGAGGTAGGGCTGAACAGTGCGGAGCGTCTGGCACGGACGCAGGAGAAGTACGCACGCGTACAGGCAGAGATCGACCGTCTGGCAACGGTCAGTATCCAGCCGGATGAGGAGGTGCAGGCGTTTCTGTCTGAACAGGGCTCAACACCGCTCAAGGCAGGATGCCGCCTGATCGACCTGCTGCGCCGTCCGGAGCTGTCCTATGAAGCACTGGGGCGGTTCGATCCGGAGCGACCGGTATTGGACGCGGCGGTCAGGGAGCAGGTGGAAATTCGGATCAAGTATGAGGGGTATATTGCGCGGCAGCATAAGGATGTAGAGCAGTTCCGTAAGCTGGAAGCACATACTTTGCCGCAGAACTTGGATTATGATGCAGTACCCTCTCTGCGTCTGGAGGCGCGGCAAAAGCTGAAAGAGATCCGTCCGCTCAATTTTGGACAGGCAGGGCGTATCTCGGGGGTATCTCCGGCGGATATCACAGCACTGATGATTTATTTGAATATGGAAAAGGGAGGAAGCGAGGCATGACGGCAAGAGAGCTGTTGTTAGAAGGACTGAACGCATTACAGCTGGATGATGTGCAGGCGGCAGATCAGCTGCTGGCGTTTTCCGATTTGTTATTGGAAAAAAATAAGGTGATGAACCTCACGGCGGTGACAGACCCGATGGAGGTCGTGACCAGACATTTTTTAGATTGCGCACCGCTTGCGCCTTATGCTGCCGGAAAGAAAGTGGTGGATGTCGGATGTGGTGCAGGATTTCCGGGCATGCCCATTGCGATCTTGACCGATGCAGAGGTGACTCTGCTGGATTCTCTGGGGAAGCGTATCACGTTTTTGAATGAGGTGATCGAAGCTCTGGGGATCAAGAATGCGCAGGCGATCCATGCGCGTGCAGAGGAATTCGGACATCGGGAGGAGTTTGATCTTGCGACCTCGCGTGCGGTAGCGCGGCTGAATGTTCTGGCGGAGCTTTCCCTGCCGCTTGTCAAGGTGGGGGGATATTTCATTGCCATGAAGGCGGTCGGCTCAGGTGAGGAGATTGATGAGGCGAAGAAGGGGATCCGTCTGCTGGGCGGTCAGATCGAGCGGGTGCTGGATTATGATGTGCCAATGGCAGAGGGGCGGCAAAGCCGTCTGGTAATTGTGAAGAAGGTGAGGGAGACGCCCTCGAAGTACCCAAGAAGGTTTCAAAAGATTTCGGCACAACCTTTATGATTCGTGCTTTGGGAGTTCGTTAGATTTTCATTTCTGCAAAATGATTTGCTTCGAGAAGCAGGGAAACATGTCGCGCCGGCGACGGCGGCCAAAGAGCTGGAAACCTTGCGGTTTCCTCTGCCCTTTGGAATCCTCCCCATCCCTCTCCATCAGATAAACAATGGTGCCGCCGAAAGGGTGTGGAAGTATGAACTCCGCCATGGGCGGGATTCCAGCAGGTCGGTTTCTTTCTGCGGCAATGCCCCATAGAGCGTGAAAGTATGAACTCCGCCACAGGCGGGTCGGTACAGCCTTGTTTGGAGATTGCAGTTTATGCAATCGTAAAACCTATTTTTACTTTAATTACACATACAGGACTGAAAATCTTCTTTGCATTTCAGCAGGAAGATTTTCGTTGTTTTATGGGATCTGCCGCGTTGCCGCATCTGGAACGAGCCGACCAGTTTGCGAACTGGTCGGACTGTTCCAATGCTGCGGACTCTTTCTGCTGGTGGTCTGTGCTCGAACGTCCATTGCTCTTGGTTTAGGCAATGGGAGACGTTCACGCGAGCGTTCATGGAGGGGCTGTAAAAGCGTGCATCGCACCAATTTGTAAA
>JAHHRO010000027.1 GCA_020025755.1 Butyricicoccus sp.
GCATTGGAACAGTCCGACCAGTTCGCAAACTGGTCGGCTCGTTCCAGATGCGGCAGAGCGGCAAATCCCATCAACCAACCGAAAACCTTGTTTGTAAAACGTAAAGATGATTGCCAGTCCTGTTTGTGTAATCAAAGTATAAACAGGTTTTATGATTGCATAAACAGCAATCTCCAAAAGAGGCTGAACGATCCCGCCGGTGGCGGAGTTCATACTTTACAACCCTTGGGGCATTGCCATTGTTCATCTGATGGAAGGGAGTGTTGGATTCACAAGGATAAGAACCGTAAGGTTCTATTCCTTGTGTCTCCGTCGCGAGACCGCGACACGTTTCCCTGCTTTCCAAAGCAAATCATTTAGCAGAAATGAAAATCTAACGGATGTCCCAAATCCTCCGCAGTTTGCGGAAACACGAACCTTCCCCTCTGTAATTTGCCTCCGCGAATGATTTCCTTGCATGTAAAAGAGCTGGCACAAAGCCAGCTCTCGTTATATACAGATATGGTATGAAACTTAAAGACCGGTATGCTCCTTGATGTATGCGCGTGCCATCTTTGCATATTCGAACGGGTTTGCCTTTGCAGGATCCTGCTCTGCCTCAACCATGATCCAGCCTTCATAGCCAGCCTTGTCAAGCAGATCGAATACATCATCAAACTGTACGCAGCCATCCGGATCGCCCGGTACGGTGAATGCGCCCTCACGAACTGCCTTCAGGAAAGACCAATCCTCAGCCTTTACCTTCTCAACGATCGGCATACGCATATTCTTCAGATGTACATGCCCCACACGGTCAGCAAACTTTGCAAGCATTGCAACCGGATCTTCACCAGCAAAAGTAAAGTGACCGGTATCGAAGCACAGGAATACATACTTCGGGTCGGTGTTCTCCATCAGGCGTGTGGTCTCCTCAACGGTCTGTACCACAGTTCCCATGTGATGATGGAAGCAGGAACGGATGCCGTACTTCTCAAGAGACAGCTTACCCAGCTTGTTGAGACCCTCGCACAGACGTGCCCACTCCTCATCGTTCAGGATGCGCTTATCCTTCAGCACGCGCTTGTCGAGCATACCCTGAATGGAGCCGGACTGCTCGGAAATGTTGATCGCAGTTGCACCAACAGCAGACAGATATTCCAGTTCCTTGATAAACTCAGCTTCCACTTCCTCATACGCCTTGTCTACAAGGAAAGAGGAGAACCACTTAGATGCAATGGTCATGCCACGCACATCGAGCATGTGCTTGAGTACCTTAACATCGGTCGGGTACTTGTGACCAACCTCAGAGCCGGTAAAGCCAGCCAGTGCCATTTCGGAAACACACTGCTGGAAGGTGTTCTCGTCGCCGAGATCCCACATATCATCGTTGGACCAGCCAATCGGACACATACCGAGTTTTACTTTCTTGGGATCTAACATATTTTCATACCTCCATAATGGAAATTGGAAATCGCCATCTTCTTACCAGACAGCACCATCTCTTTCATTGTTTATTGTACAAGACCCCACCGCAAAAGTCAACACAAACGCGTCAAAGTTGACCAGATTTTTTGTTATGTTTTGGGGTATTTATTTATATTTGTGCAACACCTGTATCAATTGCCGCCTGTGCAACTGCCTGTGCAACCGCCTTCGTCACCCGCTCGTCAAATGCCGCCGGCATGATATAATCCTCAGACAGTTCTTCATCAGAGATCACGTTTGCGATGGCATAGGCTGCCGCCATGTTCATTTCCGCGTTGATATCCGATGCGCGTACATCGAGCGCACCGCGGAAGATACCTGGGAATGCGAGTACATTATTGATCTGATTCGGATAATCGGAGCGTCCTGTTCCTACAACTGCTGCACCGCCTTTCTTGGCTTCTTCAGGCAAAATCTCAGGTACAGGGTTTGCCATTGCAAATACCATCGGCTTTTCCGCCATCGTCCCGACCATTTCTGCTGTCAGCACGCCGGGAGCAGACAGACCAAAGAACACATCCGCACCGCGGACAGCATCTGCAAGAGTACCTGTCAAATGTTCACGGTTGGTCACCTTTGCCATTTCCGCCTGTGCCGGATTGAGACGTTCATCCCCCTCGCAAACGATGCCGAAACGCTCACACATCACAACATCCTTGACTCCAAGGAACATGAGGAACTTGGTGACGGCGATCGCTGCCGCACCGCATCCGTTTACGACCAGTCGGATCTCCTCCAACTTGCGTCCGGTCAGGCGGCAGGCATTGATCATTGCAGCCGCACAGCATACCGCTGTACCATGCTGGTCATCATGGAAGATCGGGATATCACAAACCTCTTTCAGCTTGCGCTCGATCTCAAAGCAGCGTGGTGCCGCGATATCCTCCAGATTGATGCCGCCAAACGAGCCGGAAATAAGCTGGATGGTGCGCACGATCTCATCGACATCCTTACTCTTAACACAAAGTGGAAATGCATCGACATCTGCAAACGCCTTGAACAGGGCGCACTTGCCCTCCATAACGGGCATACCGGCTTCCGGTCCAATATCACCGAGTCCCAAAACGGCAGTGCCATCCGTGATGACTGCTACAAGGTTGTGTCTTCTGGTGTAACGATAGCTGAGCGATACATCCTCCTTGATTTTGAGGCAAGGCTCCGCAACCCCCGGTGTATACGCTACGGACAGATCCTCACGCGTTGCGACTGGACAGCGTGCGATCACCTCGATCTTTCCACCCCATGCTTCATGTGCAGCCAGTGCCTTTTCCTTTGCATCCATAAATAAAAAACCTCCTATGTGTATTTGGAATCATACTCAATGCCTTCATGATACCATACCGATCCCTATAGTTTCAATCATTTCACAGGATACCCTACTTTTTCCTGTGTAGATGTACAATACATATTGGACAATTGAATAGAAAAGGATGAAGGATACAGCCTCATGAGTTATAGTTAAGTTACCACACACAACTTTAACGAGAGGAGACCATATCCTTCATGAATAAAAGTATAACACAAGACATGGCATATCGGCAATCGTTCATGAAATATGCAGCAAAATATGGTGTAAACCAAGCAAGCCGAAAGTATAACAAGAGTAGATCCTACATCTACTTTTGGAAACGTATGCAAAAGGATCCGACATTTCTGCCGGATCCTCTTGTTTTTTTCACATGACCAGTGATCCCATTGCATGATCCCGATCCGTATTGTTATCGGTCTCTGGTTGCGAATACCACGCCGCCCGGACGGAAGAACTTTGCATCACGCTCTACAACGACGAGTGCGCAGCGTCCACCCATTGCGCTGTCCTGTGAAACGGACTGCACCGGCTCCATAGTCTTGGTCTCCTCATTCGGTGCCTGTACATTGCTGATGAGGCACGCAAAGGACTCCTCTGGGATCATCTTCGGACCGATCTCACCGTAAGATACGATCGCTCCCGGCACGATGGTTCCACGGAACACCTGACCTGCGAGAATGGTGGTATTTTCGTAGGAATATACCTCATCTACACCAAAAACAAATTCCATATCCTTTGGGATACGCAACTCGAACACAGGGAGTTTACCCTGATCCAGTTCTTTATCGTTTCTATTATCTGCCATTGTGAAAACTCCTTTCTATGGCTGTGATACAAGCCCCTTGTACCACGATATACGCCGCTTAGAGCTTTGCAAGCTCCTCTGCGAGCAACTTATTGATGATCTGTGGGTTGCCCTGACCACGGGAAGCCTTCATACACTGACCCACAAGGAAGCCGGTAACATTCTTGCCTGCCTTATAGTCAGCAACCGCCTTTTCATTCTTTGCAAGCACATCCTGCACGATGGACAGGATCGCGCCCTCATCCGATACCTGCTTGAGACCCAGACGCTCTACGATCTGCTCTGCGCTCTCGTCGGTCTCAAAGAGCTGTGTCAGCACCTTCTTGCCAGCCGCGCCAGAAATCGTGCCCTTGTCAATCAGCATGATGAGATCCACGAGTTTTTCTGCGGTCAGCTTGGTTTCTTCCAGTGCCGCATTCTTATCATTGAGGTACTTGGAGATATCAGATAGGATCCAGTTTGCCGCTGCCTTCGGCTTTACCTTACCGGAAGCCGCAGCAGCATCGAGCATGCTCGCCTTTGCAAAGGAATCCATCAGCTGACGTGCTTCCATTGCAGTCATGCCATACTCGTTCAGGTAACGCTCATAGCGTGTGATCGGCAGTTCCGGAATCTCGCTCTCGATCTTCTGCATCCAAGCATCATCAATCTCGACTGCAATGAGATCCGGATCTGGGAAGTAGCGGTAATCCTGCGCATCTTCCTTGGTACGCATAACAGTATTCTTGAGTTTTACATCATCCCAGCGACGGGTCTCCTGCTGGATGGTGCCGCCATGCTCAACGACATCGATCTGACGCGCGATCTCATAATCGATCGCACGAACTGCGCCGGAGAAGGTGTTTACGTTTTTCATCTCGACACGAGTCCCGAGCTCGGTCGTGCCTTCCGGACGAATGGAAACGTTGATATCACAACGGATGGAGCCTTCCTCCATCTTACAGTCACAGATATCCAGATAGGACAGTGTTGTTTTGATCATCTCCAAAAATTCCTTTGCTTCCGCAGAGGAATGGAGATCCGGACGGGTAACCATCTCAATGAGCGGCACGCCGCAGCGGTTGAAGTCTACTACAGTACCGTCGATCTCATCATGGAGCAGCTTTCCTGCATCTTCCTCAAAGTGGATGCGCTCCAGACGGCAGGACTTCTTCTCGCCGTCTACATAGAAGAACACCTCACCATTCTCACAGATCGGCACATCAAACTGCGAGATCTGATAAGCCTTTGGCAGATCAGGGTAAAAATAATTCTTACGGTCAGACTTGCACAGGCGGTTTACCGTACAGCCGGTTGCAAGTCCCATCTTTGCCGCATAGTGTACAACCTCACGGTTCAGAACCGGAAGCGCACCCGGCATACCCGTGCAAACCGGACAGGTGTGTGTATTGATCGGTGCGCCGAACCCAGTTGAGCACGCGCAAAAAATCTTGCTCTTGGTGGACAGCTCTGCGTGCACCTCAAGACCGATGACAGCTTCGTATTTCATTCTGATGTCGCTCCTCTCTTACAGTGCCGCAATGATGTTCTTCAGGCCGGAAGCCTGCTCGAATGCCAGACCGGCGTTGAGCAGGGTCTGCTCGCCAAACGGACGGCCGATCAGCTGCATGCCAATCGGCATTTTGCCGCTGTCAAAGCCGCAGGGCTGAACGAGCGCGGGCAGACCTGCAATGTTGATGCTGACCGTACAGATATCGCCTGCATACATTGCAAGCGGGTCAGTGGTCTTTGCACCGATCTCGTATGCGGTAGTCGGCGCAACCGGTGTCAGGATCACATCGCACTGATTGAATGCGTTTGCAAATTCTTCCTTGATCTTGCGCTGTGCCGCACGCGCCTTCTTATAGTATGCATCATAATAACCGGAAGACAGCACATAAGTGCCCAGCATGATGCGGCGTTGTACTTCCTCACCGAAGCCCTCGGAACGAGACTTTACATAGAGGTCGATGAGGTCATCGCCTGCATTCGGGGTACGATATCCGTACTTGACGCCGTCAAAGCGTGCAAGGTTGGAGGATGCCTCCGCAGAGGACAGGATATAATAGATCGGCAGCGCGTAGTCGGACAGCGGCAGGGAGATCTCGAACACCTCTGCGCCCATTGCCTTATACTGATCCGCAGCCGCCAGAACTGCCTTCTTGACCTCCTCAGAAATGCCCTCGCCAAAGTATTCCTTGGGCAGACCGACCTTGAGTCCCTTCATATCCGAATTCAGGTTGGCACGAACAGTGCCTTCAAACGGGGTCTTTACCGAGGTGGAATCATGCGCCGGATCATAGCCGGTGATGGCATCGAGCAGCATGGCTGCGTCCTCAACGGAGCGACCGAACGGGCCGATCTGATCCAGAGAAGATGCGAATGCAATGAGACCGTAACGAGAAACCGCACCATAGGTGGGCTTGAGCCCAACAACGCCACAGAAAGACGCCGGCTGACGGATGGAGCCACCAGTATCCGAGCCCAGAGACAGCGGCACTTCGCCTGCGGCAACAACAGCCGCAGAGCCGCCGGACGAGCCGCCCGGTACACGGGACAGATCATGCGGATTATGGGTCAGCTTCATTGCCGAGTTTTCACAGGAAGAGCCCATTGCGAACTCGTCCATATTGACCTTACCCGTTACCACTGCGTCATTTGCCAGCAGCTTATCTACAACGGTTGCGTTGTATGGTGGGTTAAAATTATGCAGCATCTTGGAAGCACAGGTCGTCAGCGTGCCCTTGGTGCAGATATTATCCTTGACTGCGATCGGGATACCAGCCAGCGCGGACAGGCTCTCACCAGCTGCGCGCTTTGCATCGACCGCGCCAGCCTGTGCCAGAGCCGCCTCCTCGGTCACGGTGATGTAAGCCCCAACCTTTTCGTCTACTGCCTTGGTGCGTGCCAGAACATCCTTTGTCAGTTCAACGGCACTGATTTCTTTTTTTGCAAGCAGGTCAGAAAGTTCTGACGCTGTTTTCTGAAACAATTCCATGCTGTCCACCTCTTATTCCACAACTCTCGGTACAGCCACGCCGCCCGCCTGGAAGTCGGGTGCATTCGGCTCGATCAGATCCTCTGGGGTATACTCCTGTACAACCACATCCTCACGCAGTGCGTTCTTGCGCTCGGTGTTAATAACGTCCGTGATATCGCCCAGATCAAGCTGCTGCAGCTTGTCCACCATGCCAACGATATTCTGCATATCATCTGCCAAATGGTCAAAATGCTCACCGCTCATATCCAGCCGCGCCAGCGCGGCAATATGTTCCATTTCCTTTCTGGTGATTGCCATGACTTGTTGTCCTCCTGTATTTGAAATCAAATAAGATTTTATAGCCCTATCATTCGGGCAAACTCCTGCTCGTCCACCACAGGGATCCCCAGTTCCTCCGCTTTTTTCAGCTTGGAACCGGCATTCTCTCCGGCAACCACAAGGCTGGTTTTCTTGGAAACCGAGCCAGATGCCTTGCCGCCCATGGATTCGATCAGGTCGTTAATCTCCTTGCGGGAAAAACGGGTCAGAGATCCCGTTGCTACGATGGTCTTTCCTGCCAGCTGATCGCTCTTTACCGTCTGTTCGCCTGTAAAGTTCACGCCAGCCGCACGCAGGGCTTCGATCAGGTGTCTTGACTGCGCCTGTTCACGCCATGCCGCAATACTCTCCGCAGTCGTCTGACCGATATCACGGATCTCGGTCAGTTCCTCGATCGGTGCGGCAAGCAGGGCATCCAGCGTACCAAAATGACCGGCAAGGACCTTGCCTGCCTTCTGTCCCACATGACGGATACCGAACGCAAACAGCAGACGGGACAGATCGCGTGTTTTGCTCTTTGCAATGCTCGATACCAGATTTTCCGCCGACTTTTTGCCCATACGCTCGAGCGGCTCGATCTGCTCGGCTTGCAGCTGATAGAGGTCAGCCGCAGACTTTACCAGCCCTTCCGCGATCAGCAGCTTGAGCACGCCCTCACCACAGCCATCGATATCCATAGCATCGCGGGAGGCAAAGTGCATCAGATTGCGCAAAAGCTGCGCCGGACATTCCGCACCGGTACAGCGCATCGCTGCCTCGTCCGGTTCTTCATAGACGGGCGCGCCGCACACCGGACAGGTATCCGGCATCTCATACGGCTGCGCCTCTGCCGGACGCCGATCCAGATTGACACCGATGATTTCCGGAATGATCTCGCCTGCCTTGCGCACGCGCACGGTATCTCCAACGCGCACATCCAGTTCACGGATAAAATCGCGATTATGCAGGGTCGCACGCGATACGGTCGTACCGGCAAGGCGCACGGGTTCCAGCACCGCATTGGGTGTCAGCACTCCCGTTCTGCCCACCGAAATCACGATATCGGTCAGCAGGGTCTCCTTAATTTCGGGCGGATACTTATACGCCGCTGCCCACTTGGGGAATTTCGAGGTCGAACCAAGCCG
Organism: Butyricicoccus sp.; assembly: GCA_020025755.1. Lineage (GTDB taxonomy): Bacteria > Bacillota > Clostridia > Oscillospirales > Butyricicoccaceae > Butyricicoccus. Next base: position 8,001 of record JAHHRO010000027.1, read on the forward strand.
CGCACGCTGTGCGAAGTCGTTGACCTTGACCACTGCACCGTCGATATCGAAATCCAGTGTGCCGCGCGACTCACCCATGCGCTCGATCTCCGCCTGTACGGCGGCAGGGTCTGTAAAGAGCGGATAGCACGGACTCACCGGAAAGCCCAGCTTCTTCAAATAATCCAGCGACTCTGTATGGCTCTTACAGTCCAACTCATCGCTGTTCTGGATATTAAAGCAGAAGATGGAGAGTCTGCGTTCGGCTGTAATTTTGCTGTCCAGCTGACGCAGAGACCCTGCCGCCGCATTGCGCGGATTTGCCAAAAGCGGCTGCTCCTTCAGTTCACGCTCGGCGTTGAGTTCTTCAAACACCGTGCGCGGCATATAGACCTCTCCGCGGACGATCAGCCGCGGCGGTGCACCTTCCAGCACCTTGGGGATCTCCGGAATGGTTCGGAGGTTTTCGGTCACATCCTCTCCCACCTGACCATCTCCACGGGTCGCACCGCGTACAAAAACGCCGTCGATATACTCCAGCGCAACGGAAAGTCCATCGATCTTATATTCTACGACATACGCTGCTTCATTGACCACGTTTTCCACGCGCTCATAGAAATCTGCCAGTTCTTCAAAGGAGAATACATCCTGCAAGCTCTCCAGCGGATATGCATGTGTTACCTTGGAAAACTTCTCGCTTGCCACACCGCCAACACGCTGTGTAGGGGAATCTGCATCTGCAAATTCCGGATGTTCCGCCTCCAAAGCGCGCAGCTTGCGCTGCATCATATCATATTCATAGTCAGAGATCTCAGGGGCATCCTCATCATAATATTTCTTATTGTGATACTGCAATTGCTCTCGCAGCAATCGGATTTCCTCGTCCATTCTGGCTCCTTTCTGCACACCCAGAGGGCTGTGCGCATAGTGATCCCAGCATACTTTAGTATTATATCAAATTTTTCCCCATTTAGAAAGAGTGAATTTGTCTTTTATTCAAGGCACATAATCATTGATCTTGCCCAGAAGGCTTTGCTCCCCATCATCGACATAGGTGTACTGCTCCGGCACATGCCCAACGATCACGGTATCTGCAACCACGATCTGACTGCTCGCAACCGTATCCACGCTGCCCAGCCCTGTCAGGATGCGGATATCAGCATTGACCTCCAAAATCATTTGGTGCCGCGTCTGATTGATGCCGGCATCGGAAAAAGCACTGATAAAATCCGCTCTGACGTTCCCCAAGCCGGATACGCCGACCTTGATAGTGGGTCCGCGCCCAATAAACAGATCGGTTCCCAAAAGCGTGCCCAGCGGAATCTTCACTTCACTTTTCTCCAACTTGTCCAGTGCTTCATGCACTGCCTGTGCGATCTGTATTTTGAGGTGACTCGCGGTAATGCCATCTGTACGAAGCGCGGTCACAGCCTGTTCTGCATCCCGTTCCAGCTGCACAAGATCCTCATATTCTGCCCGATTCTCATAAACCGTATCCGTCATGACCTCATAGAGTGCAAAAGACGCCTCATGGATCATGTAGTTTTCCGAATATTGCAGCACGACCGGACGCAGACCGCTGAGTATGAATATCAAAGCGATCATACACACAAACGGTACTACGATCCAGACCAGCAGCCTTCCAGTATTCATCCGCCTGCGATACATGCTCCGCCACCCCTTTCCTGCTTCTATCTTATGCATATGTGTCTGTCTATGTGCGCAGGCATGAAAAAAGGCACTCCAAATGGAGTGCCTGAGGCTGTCGAAGAACCTTCGACAGCCTTTCCAGGGGAACCCAGTCCCCCTAGATACAGAGCCAGTTCCGGTAGAAACTGGCTCTGATACCCCCGGTTTCGCGCCCGATGGCGCGGGTCGTGGGCAAAAACCAAGGCTCATGTCCTTGGTTTTTGAAAATTTTAAGTCACTTTGCTCCACACGAAAACTGCAAAAAGGCTTTTTCGACAGTCTAAAGGCACTCCAAATGGAGTGCCTTGTATTGGAAAATGAAATTATTCTTCGTCTTCGCCGTCAACCAGCAGTGCACGGATGGACAGGGAAACCTTCTTCTTCTCATCGTTGATGTCGATGATCTTTGCTTCCACTTCCTGACCAACGGTCAGTGCTTCCTCAGCCTTTGCGATGCGATGATCGGAGATCTGGGAAATGTGGATCAGACCATCTACGCCCGGAACGATCTCTGCGAATGCACCGAACGGCATAAACTTGAGGATCTTAACGGTTGCAGTATCGCCAACCTGGAAGTTGGTGGTGAAGATGTTCCACGGATTGTCCTCCTGACGCTTGTAGCCGAGGGAGATCTTCTTGTTCTCCTTGTCCAGCGCAATGACATATACATTGACCGGATCGCCGATGGAAACAACCTCAGACGGGTGCTTGATGCGGCCCCAAGACAGTTCGGAAATATGGATCATGCCATCCACGCCGCCGATATCAACGAATGCGCCGTAAGAAGTCAGGCTCTTAACAGTACCTTCGTACTCAGAACCAACCTCGATGCTCTCCCAAACCTTCTCAGCAGCAGCCTTGCGAACTTCCTGCGCAACCTGACGGATGGAACCAACAACACGCTTGCGCTGACGGTTGATCTCGGTGATGTAGAAAGTCTGCTTGGTCTTGAGCAGCTGAGCCATGGACTCTTCCTTCGGCACACCGGTCTGGGATGCCGGGATGAATACGCGAACGCCGAATGCGATTGCAACGACACCGCCGCGGTTCTCCTCAATGATGGTGCCCTCAACTGCGGTATGCTCTTCCTTTGCAGCCTCGATGCTCTCCCAGCCCTTGAGCTGGTCTACGCGCTTCTTGGACAGGGTAACGGTGCCTTCCATATCGTTGACACGAACCACAACAGCCTCGATCTCATCGCCAGCCTTTACGTTCTCTTCTACGTTGTAAGCCGGATCGTCGGACATCTCGGAAACCGGGATGTAAGCGGTGTGCTTTACGCCCAGATCTACCTGTACCTCAGTTGGGGTAACCGCGATTACAGTACCGGTTACTTTATCACCATTATTTAAAGTTTTGAAGGATTCCTCCAGCATTGCAGCGAAATCCTCATTCATTTCAATTTTCGTTTCTGCGCTCATCATGTTGTTACTGACCTCCTTAATTATCCATGCCGGAGTAGACGCGCCTGCGGTAATGCCCACAGTCAGGCCACGAAGTGCCTTGATATCTGACTTTCTCAATTCGGTGGCATCCTCGATATAGAGGACGCGTGGGCAAAGAGAAGCGCTGATTTCGTACAGGCGCTTGGTGTTCGAGCTTTTTTTATCCCCGATCACAACCATACAGTTCGATCTTCCGGCAAGCGAACGAGCCTCTTTCTGACGCTCATCCGTAGCTTTACATATTGTATCAAATATTTTGCAGTTTGTATACCTTTTTTTTAGAATCTTCACAGAAATATTCCAACTTGCCCGATTGAGGGTCGTTTGACCGACGACGCTGATCGGCGTATCTTCCGCAAGTCCGGAAGCGTCCAATTCCTCTAAAAGCTGCTCAGAAGTTTCATAAACCAGCGCATTTTCGCACCAACCTGCGATTCCAAGCACCTCTGGGTGATTTCTGCTGCCCAAAATGATGATCCTGCGTCCTGCAGCCGATTCCTGCTCCACATAACGATGGATACGGGAGACAAAAATACAGGTCGCATCATAGATGGTGCAGTTCTTTTTTTGGAACATGTGATAGACCGCTTTGGGCACGCCATGCGCGCGGATCAGAACGGCGGCACCGTCCGGAATGTCATCAATGTGTTCCGCTGTCCGCACGCCAAGCGCGGACAGACGCGCGATCTCATGTGTATTATGGATGATCTCTCCATAGGAATAGATCACCTGATGACGTGCCGCTTCCCGCTCGGCAAGCTCTACCGCGCGGCGCACACCGAAACAAAATCCGGCAGACTCTGCAACAGTGATCCGACTCATACATCCTCCTTTGGGCGCAGAGCATAGATCCGGTGCAGGATCTCATGCGACAGCGCGCTGTAATCTCGGCTGCCCACTTCAGGCATGAACGGCTCCCCGATGATGACCGTCACACGGGAGCGGAAATGCTTATTTTCTGAAATGTACATGGGTACGATGGGGGCTTTGGTTTTCATTGCCAGCATCGCCGCGCCGTCCTTGGCCTCATCCTCGCCCGCGCCGCGTGTGCCTTGCGGAAAAATCAGCAGCTTATTGCCATCTTTTACCGTTTTCAGCGCGGTTTTGATTGCTGTCAGGTCGGCACGCGAGCGATCGACCGGAAACGCACCCAGCCATGTGATGAGCGGTCCAAGCCCCTTGATATCGAATAACTCTTTCTTTGCCATGCACATGGTCTGGTATCGGTTGGAGATCGCAACCGCCGCGATCGGGGGATCGGAATTCTGCGTATGGTTGGGACAAACCACACAGCCGCCCTCGGGCAGGTTCTCCCTGCCAATGATGCGCACCCCAAAATACAGATGGAAGGAAAGTTCTACGATCGGCAGCGCGATCTTCTGAAACCACAGGTGGAATTTTGCCATTGGGATCACGCCCTCTCCATCGCGGTTTCAATGACCTGTAAAACCGCCGCAATGCTTTCTTCCAGTGTCAGATCGCTGGTATCCACCAGCACGGCATCCTCCGCCTGTCTGAGCGGTGCGACTGCACGGGAGGCATCCTTTTCATCTCGCGCTTCGATCTCTGCCAGCACTTCTTCCAAGGTGACTGCCTCGCCCTTTTCACGCAGTTCTGCACAGCGGCGCGCGGCGCGCGCCTTCGGGGACGCAGTCAGGAAGATCTTGACCTGTGCCTGCGGCAAAATCACCGTTCCGATATCGCGTCCATCCATGATAACGGAATGTTCGCGAGCAAGCGTCCGCTGAAGCTCCAGAAGATAGGTACGCACCTCAGGCACACTTGAAACCTGTGATGCATAGACCGAGATCTGCGGCGTGCGGATCTCCGCCGACACATCCGCGCCATCGAGCAATACATGCTGTACGCCGTCCTCATACACCAGATCCACCGTGATTTCCGGCAGCATTGCAATGATCCGTGCACTGTCCGTCCCCTCGATGCCGCGGCGGTATGCCGCAAGACCGATGGTGCGATAGAGGGCCCCTGTATCCACATAAATAAATCCCAACTGTCCTGCCGCTGCGCGCGCGATGGTAGATTTGCCTGCACCGGCAGGTCCATCAATGGCAACCGCAATTCCAGTATGTTTCATGTATTTTCCTCCTTTGCGGCATTTTCACCCGCAAGCCGTCCGGTTGCCCAAGCGATCTGTAAATTGAAGCCGCCTGTATAGGCATCCACATCCAACACTTCGCCTGCAAAGTACAGTCCCTGCACCAGCTTGGACTCCATCGTCTTTGGGCTGACCTGCTTGACGGATACACCGCCTGTTGTAATGATCGCGCCATCAATGGGGCGCGCCCCCGAAATTTCCACAGGAAATGCCTTGAGCAGACGCACCAGCCGTTGACGCTCCGCCTTGGTGACCGAATGTACCTTGACACGCGGATCAATCCCCGATTCCTCAATCACAACCGGAATCAACTTGCGTGGCAGCAGTTCCCCCAGCGCATTGATGAAATCGCTGTTTTTATGCTTCTCAAAATCGGAAAGCAGACGCTTGTCCAGCGTTTTTTCGTCCAGCGCAGGCTTGAGATCGATGTCGATGCGATAGGTCTTGCTTCCAAAATGGCGCATGTGTGAGGAGGCGGAAAGGATCAGCGGACCAGATAAGCCGAAATGCGTAAACAGCATCTCTCCAAAGTCCTCAAAAATCGATTTTCCGTTTTCAAATACGGTCACGCGCACATTTTTGAGCGAAAGTCCCATCAGCTTTTGGCAGACCGGACTTGCAGACACCAGCGGCACAAGCGACGGACGCGGAGTCACGATGGTGTGTCCCAATGCCTTGGCAAAGCGGTATCCGTCCCCTGTCGAACCAGTCGCCGGATAGGACGCGCCGCCCGTTGCCACGATCACGCGATCGGCTGCGTAGGTCTTGTGATCGGTGCGCACGCCGGAAATCCGTCCCTCTTTTGCCAGCACTTCCTGCACGGTCTCCTCAAATGCAAACTGCACGCCCAGCCGCTTGACATAGAAGAACAGTGCATCCACAATATCAAGGGCGCGGTCAGAAACCGGAAATACGCGGTTTCCGCGCTCGGTCTTGAGCGGCACGCCCTGTTCCTCAAAAAATCCCATCATATCCTGCGGACTGCACTTGCCCAGCGCAGAATATAAAAAGCGCGGATTGACCGGCACATTGGCAAGCACGGTCTGTACATCACAGTTGTTCGTCACATTGCAGCGTCCCTTGCCCGTAATCATGACCTTCCGCCCAACCTTGGCGTTTTTTTCAAACAGGATCACCTTTGCGCCTGCCTCCGCGGCTGTACCAGCTGCAATCAGTCCTGCCGCGCCTGCTCCAATCACAGCGATCGTCATTTATTCGTCCTCCAGTTTTTCATAAACCTGATATTCTTCCCAAATGGATTCTAATTTGTTGAATGTGCCTTCGATCTCCTGCTGGCGGTTCATGCCTACCGCAACGATCAGTGCATTGATGACCGCAAGCGGTGCGACCAGCGAATCGACAAAGGATGCCATATCGCTTTTCGCAATCAGCACATGGTCTGCATACCGCGTCAGCGGAGACAGACCTGAGTCGGTCAGGGCAATGACATTCGCCCCCTGATCCTTGGAATACTTCATGGCAGACAGGGTACGCTTCGAGTAGCGCGGAAAGCTGATGCCAATGAATACGTCTTCCGGCCCGATGCGCAAGATCTGTTCAAAGATCTCACTGACCGTATTGGTATACACGAGCTGTACATTCTCAAAGATGAGCGAGAAATAGAAGCCCAGAAAACTTGCCAGCGCAGAGGAGGAACGCACACCCAGAATGTAGATCCGCCGCGCCTTGGTGATCGCCTCTACCGCATGGTGAAAGGCATCACGGTCGATCTCATCGAGCGTCATGCGGATCTTCTCGACATCCGCGCCCAGTACCGTCTGCAAAACATCACGGTTTCCCATGCGGTCGTTTGTGACCTCCATACGCTGCACCGCCGTCAAACGGTTGCGGATCATTTCCTGCAAGGTTTTCTGCAAATGGGGGTATCCATCATACCCAAGTTCGGTCGCAAAGCGCACCACAGTGGATTCACTGACGCCAACCGTAGCACCCAAACGGCTTGCCGTCATGAATGCTGCCTTGTCATAGTGTTCTGTAATATATCGCGCAATCAACCGCTGTCCCTTGGAAAATTCTGGCAGATTGCACTGAATCCGGTTCATTAAATCATTCATAGCAGTGCCTTATGTCTCCTCTGATCCGTGCCATAATTTGGCATACAGCACGTTTTTTCACATAAAAACGCTGCACCGGTGTAATGGTGCAGCGGTCTATTCCCATTGTATGCAATCATCTGCAAAAAAGCAAGAGGTTTTATAGGTTTTTTGCAGGATTTCCTTAAAACTCCTTCAAATATGCGATCTCATCCGGTGTGAGCGCGCGCCACTTTCCCGGAGCAAGCTTGGGATCAAGATGCAGTTCCCCCACGGCAATTCTCTTCAGTCTGCGCACCTGTAAACCGCACTTTTCGCACATTTTACGGATCTGGCGGTTGCGTCCCTCGTGAATGGTCATCTCCAAATGTGCCTCTGTATCCGATGCCTGATCGCGGATGTAAACCTCGGCAGGCTGTACGGTATAGCCATCAATTTCCATAGGTTCCTGCATTTCGGTGATGCGCCCCAAGTCACCGCGCACACTCACGAGATAGGTTTTGCCTGCCTCATGGGAGGGGTGCGTCAGATGCAGGGTCAGATCGCCATCATTGGTCATGAGCAGCAGTCCCTCAGAATCTGCGTCCAGCCGCCCGATCGGATATACACGCGCCTTGCAGCCGCGCACCAGTTCCCTGACCGTCTTGCGTCCGCGCTCATCCTTGAGGGTGGATACATAGCCGCGTGGCTTGTTGAGCATCAGATATACCTTTTCCTCCGCACGGCGCAGCGGCTTGCCGTTGACGAGAATTTTGTCACGCACCGGATCGGCACTGTCTCCCAGTCCTGCCTTCTGCCCATTCACGGTCACTGCACCGGCACGGATCATTTCCTCAGCCGCACGGCGAGAGCAAAGCCCTGCCTGTGCCATGATCTTTTGAATTCTTTCTTTCATAATGAAGCTCCATTCTCTCTATTTTTCCATGTTGTCGAGACCAAACAGGCCGCAGATAAAATCAATGCAGCGCGTGAGCAGCCCGGGCTTGGGTGGGATCTGCTCAATATCCCTGCTATATGTCAGGGTATCCGTTTTGAGGATACGGTCTCCGATATGATATACGATCTCTCCATAATAATCCCCCTGCACCGCAGGGGCATATACAAAGCGTCTGCCGCGGTATGTGGTTTCGATCTGTTCCTTTTCTTCCGGTGTCAGCCAGAGCTCAAGGGTGCTGTCCGCACACAGAGAGACCTCAGACTCCGTGCCGCCCTCGACCGGCACCGTTCCCACAACCGCACCACTCTCATGCAGCGTGACCGGTGCATAGCGTGCAAACCCATCGTCCAAAAGTTCTGCGTGATCCTGCCAGTCATCCGGGTCGTTAAGCGTGACCGCGATCAATGTACGCCCGTTGCGCTCGGCGGCAGATACCAGACATCTGCCGCACTTTTTTGTGAACCCTGTTTTGACCCCGATCGCGCCCTCATACATCCGCAGCATCTTATTGTGATTGACCATCGTCCGACCCGCTCGCGTGGTACTTGCCGTTCCCACGATCTCGCGGAAATCATGATCTTTGAGGGCATACGCCGTCAGCTGTGCCAGTTCCTGCGCCGTGGTGTGGTGCGTTTCTCCGTCCAGTCCATTGGGGTTTTCAAAATGCGTGTTGGCCAGTCCGAGTTCCTTTGCCTTGTCGTTCATGCGGCGCACAAAGGCTTCCATACCGCCGCATTCTCCGGCAATCGCGAGCGCGGCATCGTTGCCGCTCATAAGCATCAGTCCGTACAGCGTGTCCCGTATGGTCAGCTGCTCCCCCGGCTTCAAATACATAGATGAACCTTCCGTCTGCGTGTACTCCGGCTTTACGGTATACACACGATCAAGGTCACCCAGTTCGATGGCACACAGGGCAGTCATGATCTTGGTGGTTGATGCCATAGGCAGCACTTCGTGCGCATTGTGCGCATAGCGTACCGCTCCGGTGTCCGCATCGAGTACCACTGCGCTCTGCGCGCTCAGTGCCTTTGCCTGTGTCCCCAGCGCGGCCGCAAAGAACACCATCATCCATACCATATATTTCGCTGCGTATGTCCGCATCGCGATCCCTCCTGCCTGCTGATAAAGAAAACCTACTCATGCAGTATATGAGTAGGTTCCCACAATTATACAGCAAACACACGGATGGGATCATATCTCGGGTGTCTTGTCCTCGTCCGCTTGGTTTTGGGCGTCTTGGTCACGCTTGGCAAAGAAACTCGATACCTTGCCGACCGCACTGGGGATCATTTCTACCAGACGATCGGCTGTATTGACCGCCTGCGCGTTGATGCCGACCACATGTGTTCCCTCTGTGGGAGAGATCACCAAAAAGCAGATCGGGGTCACGGTAACGCCTGCACCACCGCCGCCGCCAAAGCAAAGCGGTGTGTTGTCCTTGGCATTGCGGGACTGGTAATCGCTGCCGCCCGAACCAAAGCCAAAGGTCACACGGGAAACCGGAATGACCGTTGTGCCGTCCGGTGTTGTGATGGGCGTACCAACCGTGGTATCCACATCGACCATGCTCTTGATTTTTTCCATGGTTTCCGTCATCAGATCTTGAATGGGATGATGTTCACTCATATTTCTTTCGCCTCCACAGACTGTTTTTGTTTGACCATACGATAGAGCCTGCTTCCATGCCGAATCCCAACGACGATCATCCAGATGGGGCGAAAGGAGCAGGAAAAGCACAGATCATATTTCGTATCCGTGCCCTCAAAATCTCCATCCACATGGACACTCAGCTCTTTTATCTTAAAATTTTGTGCAAAAAATGGGTAAATCATACCACTGAGCGCGGAAGCACCGCCAAGATACAGCCCTGTTTTCGCCGCATCCCCCGTGGCAAGCAGGATTTGTACGCGCAGGATATCAATACGCAGACGATCCTTGACCGCATCAAAGAATTCAAGGATCTCACAGACGAGATCTCCCCAGTCCATCGCCGCCCAAGGCGAATCTTCCGACTCCGGCGCGTCTTTCCTGATTTCCTCCGGCTTCTTCTGCGGCTTTTCAAGGCTCGGCTTCTTGCTGCCCTTCTTTCGCTCGATGGTCTTACGGAATATTCCCACGCGTACACGCACCTTGAATGTTCCGTTTTTTGCCTCGATCTGTGTGCCGATGCGCACGCAAAGCAGAAGCAGCAAAAGCCCCAGCACGGCAGCCAGCACGATCGCAGCGATCATTAGAACCTTTGCCACGCCTTGTCACTCCATTTCTCCCATGACCATTTGTTCCTCGGGATTCCATTCAGGCAGGTCGGGCAGTTCGGTCAGTCCCGAAATACCGAACGTGCGTAAAAATATATCGGTTGTGCGGAACAGGGTCGGTCTGCCGGGTACATCCAAATGTCCGCACGGCTCGATCATCCCCTTTTCCAGCAGGCTTGCCACGGTGCCGCTGGAATCCACGCCGCGCAGCTGTTCGATATAGGCACGCGTCACCGGCTGGCGATAAGCCACAACCGTCAAAACCTCCAGTGCCGCCGCCGAGAGCGCGGGTGGCCGGCGGCTTTCCGTCGCGCGGCGAACTGCCGTCGCATATTCCGGACGGGTACACAGCTGCACCTTATCCTTCATACGGACAAGCTCGATCCCGCTTCCTGCCTGCGCATAATGTGCCTCCAGACCATGCAGGGCATGCGCCACCGCAGCTGGCTCGGCATCTGCTGCCGTAATGAGGCGGCTGACCGGCACGGCATCCCCCACCGCAAATAAAATCGCTTCCAGCACAGCTTCCAGCTGTGTCATGCATCTTCCTCCTCTGCGAGCGTCAATTCTATGGCATCGCCCTCGCCTGTTATGGTGATATCGTGCGTCTTGGAAAGTTCCAAAACCGCCAAAAAGGTTGCCACGACCTCCGAGCGGCTGCGTGCATCCACAAACAGACTGGAAAACAGGACGCGCTGTTCCGTCTGGAACCGTTTGAGGATCGCCGCGATCTGCACCTGCACCGGTACGGTCTCATGCCCGACGATGCCGCGGAACGCAGATACCGGCGGCGGCGTGCGCCGCTGGATGCGCTCAAGGATCGCATGGGCGGCGCGGATCAGTTCCTCCGGCACATGGTGATATTCGACCGGTGCGCCTGCCTCTTGCGGCTCGGGTGGCTTGGTCATGCGGTCGCGTCCATAGTCGATATGGGCGCGGAAATAAGGGGTCATTTCTTTCATGCGCTGGTATTCGATCAGCTGTTCCACCAACTCCGTCCGTGGATCTTCCTGTGGCTCGGTCTCCGGCTTGGGCAGGAGCATGCGCGACTTGATATAGACAAGCTGCGCCGCCATCGCGATAAAATCTCCGGCAACATCCAGATCCAACTCCTCTGCTGCGTGCAGAATCTCCAGATACTGCTCTAAGATAGAGGCAATCGGGATATCGTAGATGGATACCTTATTGCGTGCGATCAGGTGCAGGAGCAGATCGAGCGGCCCATCAAATTCCGCAAGATGGAAAGTCATTTCGCTCATACGAACAGCATCACCGTGCGGAACACCAGATTCACGATCCAGTTATTGACACCCATAATGACATAATCAAACAGGCCAAAATAGACGATAAAGATGATCGCGAGCAGGATCACCGACTGATACCGCTCCAGCTTTTGCTGTAAGCTGTACGGCGCAAATGCATTGAGTACACGCGAGCCGTCCAGCGGCGGGATCGGAATGAGGTTGAACACCCCAAGGCCGACCGACAGGGACGCGATATAGTAGAAGAACATGGACAGCGTATTGAGGAACATGATATCGCTATCAATATACAGCCCCATTACGATGTTGATGGTATAGCAGATGAATGCCAGAACCAGATTGGAAAGCGGCCCTGCCAGCGCAACGAGTGCCATGCCCAGCTTGCGGTTCTTCATGCGAAAGCCTGACACATTGACCGGCACGGGACGCGCCCAGCCGAATCCAAAGACGAGCATGCACAGAAACCCCATTGGGTCGATATGTGCCATTGGGTCAAGGGTCAGCCTGCCTGCGCGCTGTGCGGTGCGATCCCCCAAGGCGCGTGCCGCCCAGCCGTGCGCACATTCATGGACAGACAGACAGATGATGACCGAGGGAAGCATCAGACAGAGCGTGATCAAAAAGCCACGCATATCTCCTCTGAGCAAAGATTGAAGTAACACAGACAAATTCCTCCAGATATACTGATACATTTCCCATTATAGTGGATACCATACCATTTTGCAACGAAAAGCCAAAATTTAACAAACCGGAAAAAAATCCGCCCTGCCAACGGGCAGAGCGGATCATACTGCATTTTAGAGTCCCAATTCCTTTTGGAGCATGGCGATCATTTCCTCATACACCTCAGGCTCCAGATGTACTGGTGTATCTCTTGTGATGGTGAAGCCGCCGCCAAATTCAAATCCGCCCTCGTACTTGGGCACGATATGGAAATGCAGGTGCGGATTGGTGTCTCCAAACGATCCCAGATTCAGCTTGGTGCATCCCCACAGCTTCTTGACCGCCTCGGACGCACGCGCCAGATCCTCCATAAAGTCATTGCGCTCCTGTGCATCGCACTCGTACAGTTCCTTTTTATGGGAATTAAGCGCGAGCACACAACGTCCCTTATGAGACTGATCCTTGAACAGATACAAAGTACCTGCCTTCATTGTTCCGACTTTCAGCATGATCGCTTCGCGTCTCTCGTCATGCTCTGCGCAGTAAAAACAACCAGTTGCCATTTTTCAGTTCTCCTTTGATCCGCTCTGCGGTATTCTGGTTCTAGTATACTGTGTATGCCAAAAAAATTCCAGCCTTTTTATAATTTTTTTATCAATTCTTGATAATATTTTTGTTTGATTGCATCATACTGATACTGCCGCATACAAATTCACATCCCATGCAGGCACATAGGGATGATGGCGCAGATACAGCTGATAGTCCGGACACAGCGTCCTTAGCAGCTTGGGCAGCGCAAACAGATCCTCATTGCGATGGTAGCACGCCACATTGAGCCGCGGACGCGAGCAGGCGATGGTTTCCTTCGCGCCCATGAGTGCCTGATACTCCGCTCCCTCGACATCCAGCTTGAGCATCGTACACGGTGCACCGTTCAATACACTGTCCAGCGCACGCATCTGCGTGGGCGTGCCCTGCCCTGCAAGCGCAGAGTTGCGCCCAGCCTTTGCCGCAAAGGTGAGCGTCGTGTCAGTCTCCCAGCTTCCAGCCTGCACCAGCCGTACACGCGCGGCATCCAGCCGCTCCTCTGCATACTGACTCAGCTTGCGGAAGTTGCGGCGATCGGGTTCGAGTGCCGTGATGGAGGCATACGCGCCGCCTGTGTAGGAGAGCAGCTCCCGAATGGTGTCTCCGTTGTATGCGCCGAGATCGGCGAAATGCTCCTGTGTGTGCGGCTTCAAAACAGTCGCGAAGATCTCGTCCTTGTCCGTTTCACAGTGGCGCAGATAGTCGATCTTGCCGCTGATCTTGAAGTTTATGATATCCGCAAAAACCTGTCGGGAGGTCTCGTCTGCCATCCATGCATATGCCTGCTCAAACTCCTGTGCATGCGCCTGCAAAAAGACAAGGTCGAACAAACCGCCTCCTGCTACGGGTACATCAGGCGCGACCAGATCAAAGCGTTCGTTCAGAGCATAAAAGCGTTCGAGCAGTTCGGGACGCTGACTGGCAAAACTCAAAACGACCACGATCTCCTCGCCGAACTCCTGCACCACGTCAGACAGCTTTTTGACCTGAAATCCGGCAAAGCTATGCCCCCGCACAAATTCGTCGCTGGCAAATACACCCGAAGCATGGATATCTTTTTCCGCAAAGACGCGCAGGATCTTGTCTGCGCCGTCTCCCATGCCATAGAGCAGGATCGGGCGCGTTTCTGCCTGCAATCGGCTCCAAACGTCCTGTTGTTCTATTAAAAATTCCATTTTGATTTCCTTCATCTCGTTTTTTCTTCATTATAAGGGAAAACAAGATAGATGTAAAGGCACAGAGAAAAGGGATTTATGTTTCCACAAGCTGTGGAGAGTTGGAAGCGTCCGTAGGATTTTCATTTCTGCTAAACGATTTGCTTCGAGAAGCTGAGAAGCGTGTCGCGGTCTCGCGACGGAGACACAAGGAATATAACCTTGCGGTTCTTATCCTTGTGAATCCAACACTCCCCCTCCATCAGATTGACTATTTAGCCGCCGCTAGGGTGTGAAAGTATGAGCTCCGCCACAGGCGGGATTTCTGAAGCCGGATTCGTTCTGCATGAGTGCCCCAAGGGTGTGAATGTATGGTTTCCGCCACAGGCGGGATTGTACAGCCCTGTGACAAATTGATACGGTGCAGGTCTTTTACATCCCCTCCATGAACGCACGCATGAACACCGCCCATTTCCTAAACGAACAGCAATGGACGTTCGAGCACAGACCGCCAGCACAAAGAGTCCGCAGCGTTGGAACAGTCCGACCAGTGCGCACACTGGTTGGCTCGTTCCGGATGCGGCAACGCGGCAAATCCCATAAAACAACCGAAATCTTCCTGCTTATACGCACAAATAATTGCCAGTCCTGTTCGTGCAACCAACGCAGAAAATGTTTTTGGTTTCAAGCAGAAATTATCTCCAAAAAGGGCTGAACCATTCCGCCCTGCGGCGGAGTTCATACATTCGCACCCTGGGGGCACTGCCATTGTCTATCTGATGGAAGGGAGTGTTGGATTCACAAGGACATTACTGAATCAGAAAACACCCCAGTGGGGTGTTTTCCAGTAAGGCTGTGGGCGACCCCGTCGCCCAAGTCATAAACGGCTGTGTAATGTATTTTCAGCTAATAGAGCAATCAGCCCCGTAAGGTTCTATTCCTTGTGTCTCCGTCGCGAGACCGCGACACGCTTCCCTGCTTCTCGAAGCAAATCGTTTAGCAGAAATGAAAACCAGACGGATTTCCCCAAAAAACATTTCCTCTTTGCTTTGAAGCAAATCTTCATAATGTAAGAATGAAAAACCTGTGGTTTTCCAAATTTCTAAAATTTGCCCCCTCTCAACAGTTGCACCCTCGTGCATGTTCTCTTATAATAAGAATAGACCGGCAAGGAGGACACACCCATGGTGACCAAAACAAAAAACCGTATTTTAGCACTTGATCCCGTACACTTCCGCGAACTGGACGGGGTTGTATTTGACGAAGACAGCTTCACGCGGCACTGTGCCCCACATCCAAAATCGCAGACATCCCCTGCACCTGAGACCGTCCCCATACCCGAGGTGATCTCCGCGCCCATCCCACAAGTTGTCTTTGATTTTCCGCCCGTGCATGTGGGCTGGTATCCAATCGAAGTCAAGACCCCTGCATACCCCATTATGGCAAAGGGCGAGCCGCTCCTAGGCTCTGGGTCGTCCTCTTTCTCCATGACCTCATGGCAGACAAGCTGGCTGTTCGGCTCTTATCTTTCCTCCGGCTCGTTCTACGGCTCGTTTTCCAGCGTATCATCCGGCATGCCGTTTGGCGTCGGTGGATATGGCTTGGAACTGATCTGATATGCGTGCCTTTCATTCTAACTGGACGCGCCCCTTTTTTGCTCGTCATCCCACAGGTACATCTTACCACATTGACGCGGCAGAACTGCTCACCACCGCACTCTCTGCCCTTGTCTGGCGGCGCGAAAACGGCTCGATCACCATGCTGTGTGATACCCCGGCAAAAGACTATTATGAAACTTGCAGGCTGGATTTTCTATGGGACGGAGGCATACAGCCCGTGCTGGACGAAATAGACCCTGCCATTGACCCTGTATGCTTTTGGGCGGCAGGCAAGCTCTATGCGCTCCGCGCCTTTGGTGCGCCCTGTGTCATGCTGGACACCGACTTCATCGTGTGGCACGACCTCTCTGCATGGCTTTCCCCCTACCCGCTCGCCGTCATCCACCATGAGGACATTATGCCCGACATCTATCCCGATGCCAGTGTCCTGCATACACATCGCCCTTTTGACTTTTCTGCGCTCGATTGGTCGGTACGCCCCACAAACACCGCGCTTGCCTGGTTTGCCGATGCAGACTTCATAACGCACTACACCAACACCGCGCTGGACTTCATGCGTGCCGCCTCCCCTGCTGACCATCACCTGACCTATATGGTATTTGCAGAGCAGCGACTGCTGCCCATGCTCGCCAAACAGCAGGGACTCCCTGTCTGCTCCCTGATGGAGCTGCCTGAGTTGTTCAGCTCGGGACAGGATTGGTTCACTCATATTTGGGGGTTCAAGCAACAAATGCGGCAGGATACCGCACGCTATGAAGCCTTTTGCACGCGCTGTGCCAACCGCCTGCGGCATGATTTCCCGTCCGCGGCGGCGCACCTTGCCTCACTTTCCAGCCTATCGAACTATTTTGATCCCACATAAAGGCACAAAAAAAGCAGCGAAACCGCTGCTTTTTTTGATTGCTCATGTTTCCGTGCCACAAGCAATTTGGGCTGTATCTGCGTTTCCGTGCCGCAGATGCAATGTTGTTCCTGTATGCAGTTCCGTGCTGCATACAGAAGATTAGGAGGACTTGTGTTTCCGTGTCACAAGTTCACATGCAAGCCTGCATTTCCGTGTTACAGACTCAGGTTGATCCGATCCGTGTTCCGTATCACAGATCATTTCTGTCCGGTTTGTGTTTCCGATGCACAAACCATCTGCTTTTTTCGTGTTACAAGGATGGAGGCGAGGATTTGCTGGTATGTGGGCAGCAGACCCTCTTTTGGATTAGATGAGAAGTTTATATGTGGAATCCGCAAAGCGGTTGTTCCCTAAGGTTATGCCTTTGCGAGTGCCTCGCCCAGTGCGCGGCAGGAAGCCAGACCATCATCGTCCGGTGTCTCATGCACCATCAGACCTTCTGCCGGAACGAGGATCGCACCGGTGTCATCTGTGCGAGCGACCCAGTCGCGCATCCACTGGCCATCGCCCCAACCGTAGGAGCCAAAGAGTGCAACGCGCTTGCCACCGAGCTTGCCTTCGAGTTCGGTAAAGAACGGCTCGAATTCGCTTTCTTCCAGCACCTCTGCGCCCATTGCCGGGCATCCCAGTGCGATGCGGTCATAAGCCGCTGCATCCTGCGCGCTGATCTCGGATACTGTGCGCAATACTGGTTCTGCGCCTGCGTTCTTGATGCCTTCGCAAACCGCATTTGCCATCTGTTCAGTGTTTCCTGTCTGGCTCCAGTAAATAACAGCAATCTGATTCATTTGAGTAGATCTCCTTTTGTACTGTGGTGTAATTTGAAAGATGTAATTTGAATTGGAATTTATTTATGCAGCAAACAATTCTAAGATTGTCATACCACGCTCTACATAGCCGCGTGCCGTATCCCGGCAGCGGTCATATTGGTGGAACAGGCGTCTCGCCGCCTGTACGTCACCATATACTTTCCAGTATCCACTGAACTTACAGTCCTTGCCGCGCTGCTCAATGAAGCCGCGCACATCCTCTACCGGATACCCAAGGAACAAACCGATCTCATGCGGAAACTCCCGCTGGTCTGCAGTGCGCTTGCTCAGATGCTCGAGCAGTGCATCCATCCCCTTATGCATGGGATAATCGAACTGCTTGAGCAGGGTGCGTGCCTCCTTCGTGCCCAAGTCACGGAGCAGCCGATCGGGACGATACACCAGAAGCAAGAACCGATAATCACAGCTGCACAGGATGCGGAAGCGGATCCCCTGTTTTGCAAACGCTCTCTGATAGATCTCGATGGTCTGCGGCAAATTGGGATACCATGCTTTTCTGCAGGAAATGAGATTTGCAGTTTTAAGTCCTGCCAGCACAGGCGTGCTGTGCTCGGCAAGCAACAGATCAAACGAATACATCGTATGTCCTCCCATACAAAGTTAGTAAAAACTAACTTTGTGCTTGAAAATTTCTCACTTTCCCACACCGTGGACGGTACTGCGGATACCGTCCACATAGGGGGAATGATTCGAGAATTTGAGAAAGAAGTGAATCCTTCGAGTGTTAGCCTTAGCTAACCTCTGGATATATGTTAACATACACTAACTTTATTGTCAACACTTTTTTTAAAGAATTTTCCGCCCTTTTTCCCGTTTTTCCATCTTTCTATATTTTGTCCAATTTATGTCTATTTCTCTCACAACTTATACAGAAATACGTCAATTTTTGCACAAATATCCGTTTTTCTCTCAGCCGCTGCCCTGTGTTCTGTGCCGACAAAGACAAAAAAAGATCTCACACCGCAGGCGATTTCCCACGGCATGAGATCCTTTATGCTTTGGCGGAGAAGGTGGGATTCGAACCCACGTGACGTGTTACCGCCAACTCGATTTCGAGTCGAGCTCGTTATGACCACTTCGATACTTCTCCAAGTCACTTGTGCTGTTCCTATGACAGCTTTTTTATTCTACCATACAATTCCACGCCTGACAAGCCCTTTCCTGATTTTTTTATCCGGTTTCCGTCCAAAACGATATCGCTCACTCCTTCCAGATGAATACAGGGATCGGTGGATCACCGGCGCGGTTTGTCCAGTCACCCACCAATACGGAAAACTGCTTATCATCAATGGTTTTGAGATATGCGAGGATCGCGTCGCGTTCTGCATATCCATTTGCACCACCATAGTAAATAGAAAGGCTCATACTACCACCGCGCTTGAGCAGACGCAGTCCGGCTTCGATCGCAGGGATCGAACTTTGCGCAGTGGTAAAGATGTTCACATCGCCGCCCGGCAGACGACCGAAATTGAATACGATGCAGTCCACGCTTTCGGGTGCGGCGTACTGCTCCAAGTTCGCATGGCTGTCCTTTATGACCTGTGCGCGAAGCCCACGCTCACGGAGTAATGCTTCTGTCTGTTCAATCGCGCTGGTCTGTACATCGAACGCCAGCACCTTTCCCGTGCTTCCGACCAACTCGCACAGCAATGCGGTATCCCGCCCACGTCCAGCCGTCGCATCAATGCAGAAATCGCCTGCTTTTACCGATCGTCTGATAAAGTC
Source organism: Butyricicoccus sp. (assembly GCA_020025755.1). GTDB lineage: Bacteria > Bacillota > Clostridia > Oscillospirales > Butyricicoccaceae > Butyricicoccus. Next base: position 27,221 of record JAHHRO010000027.1, read on the forward strand.
ATGTGCGAGTGACAGTGTATTATATCCCATTTTTCTATTCCCCTTTCTGTTTCGCCATTGTATCAGATTTTCATTTATGATGCAAATAAAACTGGCATACACTTTTCCACAGTGCTATAATAAAGGAAAATCGTTCTGCAACAAAGGAGGCTTTCCTCAATGCTAAACCCCACCGTATTAGAACTTGGACAAAAACGCTCTACCATTCGTGAGCTTTTCGCATTCGGACAACAACGTGCCGCGATCGTTGGCGCAGACAATATATTTGACTTTTCCATTGGAAACCCCAATGTGCCTGCCCCTGATGCAGTCAAACAGGCGATTTTGGAAATTTTGAATACGGAATCCCCTGCCCTGACGCACGGCTATACATCTGCCCAAGGTGCGGACTTTGCGCGTACTGCGATTGCAAACGATCTCAATGCCCGTTTCGGCACAAGCTACGGTGCGCACAATCTCTATTTGACTGTTGGTGCCGCTGCCGCACTCTCGATCTGTTTCAAGACCCTCACCACCTCCCCACAGGATGAATTTATTGTGCTTGCCCCCTATTTCCCCGAATACCTTGTGTTCATCGAGCAGGGTGCAGGTGCAAGGGCGGTGGTCATCCCTGCGCAGACTACAGATTTCCAGATTGATTTTGAGACACTGACCCAGCGTATCAACCCAAACACACGCGCCATCGTGGTCAACTCCCCGAACAATCCCTCGGGTGCAGTCTACACGCCGGAAACCATCCAGCTCCTCACCGACCTGCTCCGTGCAAAATCGGCTGAGATCGGACACCCCATTTTCCTCATCTCTGACGAACCCTACCGCGAACTCGTGTATGATGCAGATACAGTCGTTCCCTTTCTGCCGAGTCATTACGAAAACACCCTTGTGTGCTATTCCTATTCCAAATCGCTCTCCTTGGCTGGCGAGCGCATCGGCTATGTGCTGATCCCCGATTCTGTTACAGATTTTGAACAGACCTATGCCGCGATCTGCGGCGCAGGACGTGTCCTCGGTTATGTCAACGCCCCCAGCCTGTTCCAGCGCGTCGCGGCACAGTGCAGCGGTCTGACCGCAGATCTCTCCATTTATCGAAAAAATCGCGATCTGCTCTATGATGCCTTGAATGCATACGGGTATTCCTGCACCAAGCCCAAGGGTGCATTTTATATGTTCCCCCAAGTACCAGATCTCGATGATGCGGCATTCTGCGAGCGTGCCAAGCAGCTCGATCTTCTGGTCGTTCCGGGGCGTGATTTTGGTGCCGCCGGACACATCCGCATTTCCTACTGCGTCCAGACGGAAACCATTGAACGTGCGCTCCCGCTGTTTGAGCAGCTGGCACGATGAAGCACAAAAACGACGGATGAGACATCATCCGCCGTTTGAGACTGTCGAAAAACTTCGACAGTCTTTCCATGGGGATCCAATCCCCCTGGATACAGAGCCAGTTCCAGTAGAAACTGGCTCTGATACCCCCGGTTTCGCGCCCGATGGCGCGGGTCGAGGGCAAAATCCAAGGCACATGTCCTTGGATTTTGAAGATTTGGGGTCGCTTTGCTCCAATAAAAAATAGCGAAAAGCCTTTTTCTACAAGCTGAAACGACGGATGAAACATCATCCGCCGTTTTTTATTATATGATCTCTTTTTTGTTGTAAATATGGACAGAGATCGCAGCAGAGACTGCAAGGATGGCAAACGCCGCAAGCATCAGCAGCCACAATCCTGGACGCATCACATCAGTCATACTCCCCAGAATATGCTCCAAAAACCGTTCTGATCCGTGTGAAAGGAGACCCGAGCGCGATACGAGCACCGGAACACCAAAACACAGCAGGAAAACCGATCCCATCGAGACAAAACGTCCCTTTTCCACCCCCAGCCAGATCAAAAATGGGATCTGCAATGCCGTGATGATGACACCCATAATACCCATTACAAAAATTTCCTGCATGGAGATCTCAAGTACCGGTAATGTGCTCCAGGTCTGCACGACCAGCAGGAGTACAGCCGGAAGCAGGGCACAGAACAAGGCGATGAGTGCCAGTATATATTTGCTGATGACGACCGCGCCCCGTTTGACCGGCATACATACCGCCATACGATCCCAATGACACTGTTCATCTACCGCAAGTGCGCTCACAGGCATCATGATACAAACCACCAATGCAAGGGCGAGGAAAAAGCCATTGTTCCCTGCATAGATCCCAATGATCGTATAAAGCACCAAAAATCCAACATAGGTCAGGATACTCTTTTTGAGACTCAGCACATCTTTCAAAAGCAATGCACCCATTGTTCATTCCTCCTTCGCCGCAAAGAGCAGCAGTTCATCCAGTGTAACGGGATCGACCGGCAAGCCGGACGGGATCGCGTCACGCTCCACCAATGCCCGTATCTCAAACTGTCGACGGTGCACGCACTGTACCGCCTCCGGCGGCAATGCGTCCAGCGTTTTTTCATCGCAATGCACAATGACATATTTTGAGAGCAGGACATCCTTTTCCTCGCTGAGATACACCTTTCCCTTGTGCATCATGGTGATATAGTCGCAGATCTTTTCCAGATCACTTGTGATATGGGAAGAAATAAGGATCGCATGGTTTTCATCCTGCATGAAGTCATAAAAAATATCAAGGATCTCGTCGCGTACCACAGGATCGAGTCCACTGGTTGGCTCATCGAGGATCAGCAAATGGCTGTCATGCGACAATGCCGCCGCAATGCTCAGTTTCATGCGCATACCGCGGGAATAGGTTTTGATCGGCTTCTTTTTCGGCAGATCAAAGCGTTCCAAATACCCCTGATAGACAGATTCTGACCAGGTTCGATAGGAAGCACCCAAAATCCTGCCTGCGTCCTGTGCAGATAATGTCCCGGGAAAACAATTCTCATCAAACACAACACCAATATGTTCAAAGTCCGGTGTATCCTGCTTGCCAAATACGGTGATCGTTCCGCTGTCCGGACGGAGCATATGCAGGATCAGGCGAATCGTGGTTGATTTTCCTGCCCCATTTTCTCCGATCAGTCCCATCACACTGCCCATCGGCACAGAAAAAGTGACAGAATCCAACGAAAATGCGGGATATTGTTTGCATACATTTTCCAATTTGATTGCATCCATGGTCATTCTCCTTTCGCAAGCAAGTCGAGCATTTCATGCAGCTCCTGCTCGGACACACCAGCCTGTTCTGCCAGAGTCAGGCACGCGGTCAGGTGTGCTTCGATCTGCCTGAGGTTTTCCTCTTTGATGAATTCCAAGTTGGGCTGTGCCACAAAACAGCCCTTTCCGGGTGCCGTTTCTACGAATCCCTCGCGTTCCAGTTCCTCATACGCGCGTTTTGTCGTGATCACACTGATCCGAAGATCCTTTGCCAGCACACGCATCGAGGGAAGCATTTCCCCTGCCTTGAGTTCTCCGGATAAGATGAGTGCTTTGATCTGCTCTGTGATCTGGTCGTAGAGCGGCTGTCCTGATGTATTCCGAATGATCAGATTCACATCTCTCCTCCTCCATATCTACTGTATATATACATCATACACAGGTATACACAGTTTGTCAAGCACCAGTTTTCATCCATACAAAAAAGAAAGCCCGAAAAGGGCTTTCTGAGACTGTCGAAAAACTTCGACAGTCTTTCCATGGGGATCCAATCCCCCTGG
>JAHHRO010000028.1 GCA_020025755.1 Butyricicoccus sp.
CCTGTCTTGATAGAAAGCGGCTGCTTCAAAAGTGAAACACTGCTATCCTCATATTGCAAGTCAAATCGCAGCTTCCATTTCCCCTCAAACTCCTGCTCTACTTGCGCTGTTTCGGTGTTACAAAGGCGAAGATTCTCCAATACAGCCTTTGTGTGACCCATTTTAATGCCACTTCCCTCATCCACCGTGATTTGTTGTACATACTGCACGCGATTATCTACTGGATCTTCATCAACAAACCATGATGTTCCATGACTTCCACCCATATATCCAAGCTGTAATTCACCATCGATCATCAGATCATGATTTTCATCCAGCCCCCACGATGTGCCATCCTGCTTTTCCATCGTAAACACCACATTCAGATTATGTTTGTCACCCAAGATCGCGTCCACAGTTACTGTCACACCTGCATCCGTATCCGAAACACCGATCGGTTTCCCGATCTTATCAATGATCTCCGTATGAGTACGACCAAACACCGACGCAAACGCATCGCTTGCGAGTCCGCTGTACACAGCCCCTGCTCCCATCGTGAGCACCACCACCGCTGCCGCAACCGCTGCAACAGGCTTGATTTTCAGCCATTTTCTTCCCATTCTTGTATCCTGCCTCTCTTGTGCCTCCATCAGCTGATTTACCATTTTTTCTTTTTGTTCCTCAGAAAAACGCAAGTCATGCATGCGATCTTTATACTCCTTGTTCACAACAATTCCCTCCTAACGTTTGTTTTAAGCGTTTTCTGCCCCGATCGAGTCTCGTATTGATCGTCGCAGGACGTTCTCCAAGGATCTCTGCAATCTCCTTGATGTGATATCCCTCATAGTAATGCAGATAGATTGGTACACGATATTTTTCCGGCAGGGTCTGTACCATTGCAAGGACGGAATCCTCCTCTGTCTCCGGCTGTGCGATTTCTGCGCAGGCTTCTATATTGCAGTGCCGCGTCCACCATGCACTTTTCAGGATATCCTTGCACGCATTGGCTGCTGTTCGTAAAATCCATGCTTTTTCATGCTCTGGGCTTTCAAACTGCGGCGCACTTGTCAAATACTTTAAAAAAACCGTCTGACAGATATCCTCTGCATCATAGGTGGATCTTAAATAAGTATAACTGAGACGCAAAATCATATCGGCATAGGTATAGACGAGCCGTTCTGCCTGTTCACGCTCAAACTGTTGTTCCATAAGCTGACTCCTTTCGGCGCACCCGTTTACCTAGGATCGGGCTTTCTACCGCTTTCACCTACAATACGAATGAGCCGCCCGATTTCTCTCACATATAAAAAATATTACAAAAAATTTGCGCAAAAAGAAAGCCCTCTGTGGTGTCATTCTCTCCGTGCAAACAAATCACCCCATCTATCCGAACATATCTGCCCGAATAGATGGGGTTTCGCTTTTTCAAATAATGATTTACTTTTCTATGGAATCAGCCGAATTTTTCCATTGCGAGCAGCAATGCGCCCTCGATCGCGGAGCGTTTTGGTGCTTGCAGTTCACAGCCAAGTGCCTCCACTCTTTCACGAAGCGGCTTCAGGATCAGTTCCTCAGAGCGGAACAATCCACCGGAATAGGAAACAGGAATGCGATCGACCGAAAATTCCAGTCTTGTTTTGAGCGCATTGACAAGGCTGGTCAGTTCGTCAGCAGCTGCTTCATACACTGCATTGACGCTTTCATCCCCTGCAAGTGCCGCCTGCATCGCATATCTCTGGAAATCCGCCACACGATCACGATGGGTTACAAAATCTGCCATTGCAATATCAATAAGCTGGTATGCGTCCTTGAGCGCAAATGCCTCTGTCACAATGTCATAAAGCGCACCGCGTGGAACACGCCCATCTGCCTGCTTTGCGAACAAGTGCATAGCTTCGAGTCCGACCCAATAACAAGAGCCTTCATCTCCCATAAAGTATCCCCAGCCGCCCGAGCGGTCAAAGGTTTGGTTCTTGTCGCGTCCAAACGCGATCGCACCCGTTCCAGATACCACATGGATGCCTTCTTCACATGCGAGTGAGCCTGCCCAGCCAACTTCTCCATCATTTACAAGGTAAATTGGCATGGGTGCAAGGGCTTTTTCCATTTCCGCCATAATGATTTTATCATTTTCTTGATTCTCACCATAAGATGGCATACCAATGCAGCATCCTGCGCAATCAGCAAGGCTGATGCCGGCACTGTCCACGCATTCCCGAATACCATTCACCACGCGCGAGATCGCTTCTTCCATGGGAATGGAGCGATACGAGCAAGTCGGATACAAAACTGTTTTGATCGGGACTCCATCTGCATGGGAGACTGCAATTTCTGTCTTAGTCCCTCCGCCATCTACTCCCACATACCACTTTTCCATAGAGTGCCTCCTAAATTCTCATTACTTCATATTCAGCAACTTATCGATACAACGCACCATACGCGCTGCAAGCTCGCATATCCGCAGATTCTAGATCTGCTGTACCAAATGCAGCCCAAGCATGCGGACGGAAGATTCGATCTTCCGGTACATTGTGCATGGAAACCGGAATGCGCAGCATGGATGCCAGCGTGATCAGCTCTGCGCCAACATGCCCATAAACGGTTACACCATGGTTTGCGCCCCAGTTTGCCATGACCTCGTAGACATCTCGGAATGCACCGTTTCCAGTGAGACGCGGTACAAACCATGTGGTGGGCCAAGTGCGGTCGGTACGCTGATCCAGTGTATCATGCACATCACCCGGTAAAACGACCGTATTGCCTTCTGCAATTTGCAGGACTGGACCAACGCCCTCCACAATATTCAGGCGCAGTAAGGTGACCGGCATTTCAGCCTGTGTCTTGAAGTGACTGGAGAATCCGCCGCCACGGAAATACTCATAATTTGCCCGACACCAGTCTGTTGCCGCTGTACATGCCTCTATATCTGCATCTGTCATTTCATAGAATGGCTTCATGCAATGTGTGCCATTCTGATCGACCGCTGCACCCGTTGCATCGAGCGCAGTTGCACCCGAATTGATGAGATGAATAAAGCCCTGCGCTGCACTGCCCTCCGGCTTGATGCCTGTCACGCGCTCACACGCTTCCGGACTCCAATAGGTACGCACATCATGGAAGCATGGGGCAGTACCGGAAACCAATGTGCCAAGCAGCATGGATACACCATTGAGTGTATCATTTTCCGTTGCAAACGGTGTAGGTGCTTTTGCACCATTCCAGTTGAAGGTCGATGCCAGCATTGCCTCCATGAAATCGCCATTGGGCAGCCAATCTGTCCAATTTCGCTGCCCCTGGAATCCACCGGCAACCGCATTCTTACCGAGTGCTTCCTCATGCCAACCCTTATCGGCAAGCTTTGGATTGCCAAACAGAATATCGTGTACGATCAGTGTCATTTTGACAACAAATTCCCAATCCTTTTCCGCTGGTACCACCTTGGATTTTGTGACGATTTCAGGCAGTGTCTTACCTGCATTGCAGTCATAGCCTTCCTTACAATGTGCCTTGACCCACGTCAGTGCCTTGTTATACTCGTCCTCATCATAAATTCCCAACGTAATGCGGCGCACGATCTCTGTCATGTCCACCCATTCCGGACGCATACCAAGATACTTCTGGAAAAAGCTCATATCGCAGAACGAGCCCATAATGCCCATAGATACGCCGCCAATATTTACATAGGATTTATCACGCATCCAGCCCACGGATACCGCACCGCGCGCAAAGCGCAAAATCTTTTGTGCAACATCTTCCGGAATTTCATGATTGTCAGCATCCTGCACATCATGCCCATAAATGGAGAATGCAGGCAGACCTTTTTGGGCATACGCTGCCATGACTGCCGCGAGATATACCGCGCCCGGGCGTTCTGTTCCGTTAAATCCCCAAACCGCCTTGATGGTATGCGGATTTAAGTCCATCGTTTCCGTGCCATAGCACCAGCATGGTGTAACGGTCAGCGTCGCGCATACATATTCCTGTGCAAACTTTTCAGCACAGCGCGCTGCCTCTACACCGCCGCCAATGGTGGTATCTGCAATGACACACTGCACCGCTGTGCCATCTGGATATTTCAAGCTGCCGGAAATGAGGTCTGCCGCTGCCTGTGCCATCTTCATCGTCTGTTCTTCCAGACTCTCTCTGACACCGCCCCATCTGCCATCAATAGTCGGACGAATGCCAATCTTTGGATACTGCATATCCATTCACTCCTTCTCTAAATTGTTGTATTCCGCTCTTTATCTATCGCATTTCCATAAAGGACATAAATTCCCGATGTATCGCTCTATTGGGCATGTTCGTATCCGTATCCTTCACGCAACACTGACTTACGTCAGGCGTTCATATCTCCGCATGGACTCCTCCCAATGGATTCCATCGTTTGGAATACCCAGTGCTTCCATTTGTACCAGAAGATTTCCGAGTACGGTCGCTTCCACAGGGCCTGCGAAAACCGTACATCCTATACGATTGGCTGTTAACTGAGGCAAAAGCTTGCCGCGCGAGCCACCACCAACGATATGCAGCCCTTTGACTGAGGTCTGCGTACATTGCTCAATTTCTCTCACAGTCCTTGCATAGGTATCTGCCAGGCTTTCATAAATACAGCGTACAACATCTCCGGGCGACTGCGGTACAGGCTGACCCGTTTTTTGACACAGGGCGCAGATCTGTCCCGGAACATCCCCCGGAACTGCAAGCACAGGATCTTGTGTATCAATACGGCTTTCACAGTTTGACTTCTCTGCCCATGCTTCGAGCTGCGCAAAGCTATATTGCTTTCCTTCCCGTTCCCACTGTCTGCGTGATTCCTGCACCAGCCACAGCCCAGTCAAATTCTTGAGAAAATGGATCTTTCCACCGTGTCCGCCCTCGTTTGCAAATGCATATTCGTATGCCTGTTCACTTGTTACCGGTGTATCCCGCTCGATACCAAGCAGTGACCATGTACCGCTGGATAAAAACGCGGTATCCGGTGCATCATGCAGCGTAGATGCAACCGCACTTGCCGTGTCGTGACTGGAAACCGCAATCACAGGCACGGATGGAATGCCGCACGCTTCACACACCTCCTGTGATAGCTTACCGCGAATGCTTCCCGATGGTGTGACGGGCGGAAAAATTTGTGGGATACCCAAGGCTTCAAACACCTCGCTTGCCCACACTTTTTTCCGGCAGTCCATCAGCTGTGTGGTGGAGCAAATAGAGTATTCTGCACCGCAAACGCCTGTCAGCAGATAGGCCAGTAAGTCGGGCATCAGCAAAGCGGTCTGTGCACGGTTCCAAATATCCGGATCTTCTTTGTGGAGTGCAAACAGCTGAAACGCGGTATTGATTTCCATGATCTGACTGCCTGTCGTTTCATAGAGACGCTGTGCAGGGATTTTTTGAAACACCTCGGGAAGGATTCCATTGGTACGCTGGTCTCGATAATGGACGGGCGGCTGTAACAGCTTTCCATCCTTGTCCAGCAAGCCAAAATCCACGCCCCAAGTATCGATCCCAACTGCATCAAAGCCGCCTGCCTCATGTGCTTTCCGCAGCGCATACCTGATTTCTGTAAACAGGGTATCAATATCCCAGCACATATGATCCTGATAAAAAATCGGAACATTTTCCCAACGATGGATCTCTTCCATCATAAGTGTGCTGCCCTGTATGGATCCAAGCATTGCACGCGCACTGGATGCTCCAAAATCCAGTGCCAGCATCCGTCCAGCCATATCAGACGCCCTCTCCGTCTGCACTGTACTTCTTATATCCCGGATGCTTGCCTGTCACACCATAATAGGAACGAAGATCAATGAGTTTCTGGATATTATCGCGCGAAATATCATGGCTTCCGCCGAGAATCACTGCGTTGATCGTGATTTTCGCCCACAGTTCGAGCGATTCCATGCGATAAAATGCCGTAATGAGATCCGCACCCAGCGCAAGCGCACCATGGTTTTCCAAAAGTACCACATCATGCTCCTGCAAATACGGCGCAATGCGCTCCGGTACTTCCGTTGTGGACGGGGTCGCATACGGCGTCAGCGGAACAGAACCAATGACTGCAACGTCCTCAATCATATTGTACATATCCATCGGTTTATGCGCAACTGCAAATCCGGTTGCCCCCGGTGGGTGTGCGTGCACCACTGCACCAATATCCGGACGGTCTGCATAGCACCGCATGTGCATTTTGATTTCGCTTGACGGACGCAGTCCCTCCATCGCTTCCACCACTGCGCCAGTTCCGTCGACGAGCAACAGCTTTTCAGGGGTAATAAAGGCTTTTGACATTCCAGTCGGGGTTGCCAGATACAGATTTTCTGCAACACGAACGGTCACATTTCCGTCATTTGCTGCAACCCAGCCAAGCTGCCACATTTTATAACAGATATCACAGACCTGTTCTCTTATCTCCTGATAACGCATAAAACGCTCCTTTCCTACTTGGAAATCCAATCCTGTAAAACGATCGGCGCACCGCCATGCAGTCTGCTTTCCTCCGCTGCCAGCGTTGCAAGATGGCTTTCCACGGAAGCCGCCGCGCCTGTCTTGCTGTCTGTTGCGCCACTTGCGACGAGCGCAGTAAACTCCCGCATCATGGATACGTCACTGCCACTGTGAGAGCCACCCTCTGGAATATGCACGGTGATCGTTGTCTGGTTACCAGAAGCAAAGTCAAAGACTTCCAGTTTATTTTCTTCCATGTGTCCCTTGATTTGTCCATGGCTGCCCATGACATTGATGATACGCTCACAGTTTTCTGTAAAGGCACTCATGGTCAAGCTTGCATGTACGCCATTTTCAAACGTCATATTAACCATCTGATTGTCTACCACATCATTGTCGCAGGCATATACACACCGTCCATACGGACTTGTCTGCAATTCACGCAGTACAGCTTCGTTTGAAGTATCCAGACTGACCACCTTGCGGAATCCGCCCAGAGTTGCCTGCGGATGCTCCAAATAGAACCGCGGCGCATAATACGGGCAGGCTTCCTGATGCGGGCAGCCATCCAGACAGCGGTCCGGTGCGCCTTCTGGGCGGTGCGCCTTGTCAAAGTGACTGAGCGAACCCATGCTGGAAACCTGCTTGCATCTGCTTCCTGCAAGCCATGTCAGAATATCCATATCATGACAGCATTTTGCCAGGATCATCGGACAGCTTTCATCGGTCTTGTTCCAGTTGCCGCGTACAAAGCTATGCGCCATATGCCAATAACCCACGCTCTCAAGATGCTGGATATTGACAAGCTGACCGATCACGCCCGATTCAATCAGTTCTTTGAGTTTTACAAAGAATGGAGAATAGCGCAGAACATGACAGATACTCAATAGTCTGCCCGTCTCTTTTGCCTTGTCCCCCATCGCAATCAGTTCTTCCCGGCTATAGCTCATCGGCTTTTCACAAAGTACATCATAACCTTTTTCGAGTGCCTGCATCACTGGCTCAAAGTGCATCCTGTCCTGTGTGCACACAAACACACTGTCTGCAAACTTATCCCGTGCGAGAAGCTCCTTCCAATCTGCTACTGCATTTTCCGGCGCAATATGATGCTTTTGCGCACAGAGTTCACGACGGTCTGCGCGCGGCTCTGCAACACCAACGATTTTAAGCGCATTGGGGAATGCCAACCCATAATCTGCATAGATCTCTCCACGCTGACCAGCTCCCAGCAAAATTGCTGTAATCTGTTTCATACCTTATCCCTCCGACTTATCCTTGAGTGTAATTTCTAAAACAGTGTCTATGGTATCTGGCAGGGGATAACTAAAATGCGGAATATCGCCAAAAGAGATAAACGGAATGTGTGCATAGGACTGTGTGATCCAGCTGTCTCGCAGCGGCACCTCTGAACCATCTGCCAAGCGGCGGATACACTGGATTTCATCCTTGGAGACACCGGTCAGTGCAAGCGGACCAATGGGTGCTTCCAGAACATGCGCATACAGCTTATTGCCATTTTGTGTATACCATCCCCATTCAGGCTTTGGACGGTTGGCATTTCCGCATCCATAAATACTTGCACTGTTTCGCTCCATCCACTTTCCAATTTCCTGCAGCACCTGCTGGCTCTTGTCATCGACACGTCCCAGCGCATCCGGACCTACGTTCAAAATCATATTGCCGCCCTTGCTGACACATTCTACCAGCTTGTGAATGAGCAGGCTTCCCGACTTATACAGCAAGTCGTTTGGATTGTAACCCCAGTTGTTGTTGATTGTGGTGCAAAGTTCCCACGGCACCGGATCTCCCACAACATTGCGGATTCCCTCGGGCGGAATGATCTGTTCTGGGCTTGCGAAATCGCCGCAATATTCCTCCGGAACTTCATTGATAATGCTGCCGAATCCCTCACCGCCAACTTCCAGTCGGTTGTCAATAATTACATTCGGCTGATATTTGCGCACCATGCGGACAAGTTCTGTTGCCTTCCACACTTCACCGCGCATTTCCTCATAGGAGAAATCGAACCAAAGTAAATCAATTTGTCCATAATTGCTGACAAGTTCTTCGATCTGACCATGCATATAGCGCAGGTAGTTGTCAAAGTCCACCTTTTCATCCTTGTATGCCTCATTCTCACTCATCGGATGGAACGCATCACCATATTTGGGGTAATCCGGATGATGCCAGTCGAGCAGAGAATAGTAAAGTCCTACCTTGAGTCCCTCTGCGCGGACTGCGTCAACAAACTCGCGTACAAGATCTCTCCCACAGGCAGTCATACTGGTATAATCCGTCAGCTTCGAGTCAAACAGGCAGAATCCGTCATGATGCTTGGCTGTCAAGACGACATAGCGCATACCAGCCTTCTTTGCCATCTTTGCCCATGCCTTTGGGTCATAACAAACCGGATCGAACTCCTCGATATATGTATAGTCTTGCGGAGCGATGCGCTCTGTACGCATCACCCATTCGCCCCTGCCGGGGATCGCATAGAGTCCCCAGTGTACGAACATACCAAAGCGATCTTTCATATACCATTTGACGCGCTGCGCGCGTGCTTCCATAAACTGATTCATAAGTATTACCCTTTCACAGCACCACCAGAAAGTGCCTCAATAAAAAATTTGTTGAAAATACAGTACAGCAGAATGGGGGGGAGAATGATAATGACCATCGCCGAAAACAGACCATTGTAGTTTGTGCGGAATGCTGTTGTAAAGGTGGACAGCAGTGCCGGAACGGTCAGCTTGTCTCGATCGATTATCACGAGCGACGCCCAGTAATATTCATTCCAGTTGTTGAGGAATGCGAGAACACCCGCAGTCATAATTCCGGGACGTGCCATCGGGAAAATAACGTGCCAGAAGGTCTGAAAATAACCACAGCCATCAATTCTCGCTGCATCTTCCATCTCCTTTGGAATGTGGTCATAATAGTTCTTGATGACAAAGAAGCTGACTGCAATGCCGCTGCAAGAATAAATCAAAATCAGAGCGGCGCGTGTATTATAAATACCAAGCTGATTTACAAGGTTATAAACCGGATAAGTCAGTGCCGTTGCCGGAATGAACAGAGTCGTTGCCAGCATGACATTTACAAGCCTTTTGCCCTTAAACTCCATGCGTGCCACCACATAGGCAGACATGGAAATCATAACAATACTGATCACGACGGAAACAATGGAAATGAGCATACTGTTTCCAAAATACCGCATGACGTGCAGATCACGGAAGGTGGAGATATACCCCTCTAAATGGATGGATTCAGGAAGCTGAAAGCCGGGACGCGCGAGCGGGTCTTCTTTTAAACTAGACAGAAACAGCCATACAATAGGCGTCAGAGAGACAAGAAGTGCCCATCCTAAGCAAAAATAGGTGATAATGCGTGTTCCCAGGGGTAACTGATTGAGTGTTCTAAACTTTTGTTTCATGTCCGATCCCTCCGAAGCTTACTGCAAATTTCAGGAAGCTCATATATTAGATTCACAAAAACAATGATCAACATGCCAGCAATGATCTGAAGGAATGCAACCGAATTGGCGCGTCCAAACTGTGCTCTTGGGCTGGTGATTGCCAGTTCACGAATGACATAGCTGATACTATACGTTCCGGCTGCGCCTTTTGTCAGGAAATATACCTCGTTATAGAGCAAGAAGCCAGCTGTTGCAGACAAAATAGATACTGTTTTCAGGGTATTCTTGATCATTGGAATGGTAATATAGAAGTCCTGCACAAATCCGCTTGCGCCGTCAAGCAGAGCTGCCTCTCTCACTTCCTCTGGAACCGCCATAATATTGCCAAGGATCATAAGCGTTGTAGTTCCGGTAAAGAAGATATAAGCACCAGTCATTGCCCAAAAGGCAGGTCCCTTCATGAGCAATATATTTTCAGAGAAGGAAGGGTTGAACAGATGAATGATCGGGTTGATGATACCGTATGTTGGGCTGTATAGCTGTAGGAAAATAATACCAAGTGCTGCGGATGAAATCATACATGGAATGATATAGATATTTCGAATCAGCTTGATCCCTCGCATCTTTCTGGAAAACGCAAGTGCAATGAGGGTTGAAATCGGAATTTGTACGAAAATGCCAAGCAGTGCCCAAGTCACCGAGTTTCGGAGTGCCTCCCAGAAGTAAGGATAGGTCTCAAAAATATATTGATAGTTGTTAAACAGGTTTGTCCAGCCCCAGAACTCAGGGCTTGTGAGATTGCTGTAATCCCATTTTGCAAACGATGTAAAAAATACCGTTAGGAGTGGATAGAGATAAAAGGTGCAAAAAGCCAACAAGGTTGGAAATAAAAATACAAAAATAAACCCTCTGCGTTTCCACTCAGGACCGCTGATCCCACGATTGGAGCGTTTTTCTATCTGCTTCATTTCGTCCTCCTTAAAAAAGAGGAGGATTTTCACCTCCTCTTTCAATTTCATAGTTGCTTATCCAATCAGAGCAATCAGTTCTTTTTGCAGCTGTGCAAAGCGTGCATCGATATCCGTGCTCTTATTTGCACATTCCATCAGAGCATTTGTGATTGCATTGCCAACATCAGTGCCCCACTTGTAGGAAGCATCGCTGGAAACGATATCTGCATTCTGGATCATGGAGCAAGCCTCTGCCATCTTGATGATAACCGGATCGCCATTCTTTTCAGCCAATGCCTTGAGGTCTAATGTGGTATTGGACGGCACACCCTGTACTTCGAGGAAAATGCGCTCCTGAATTTCAGGGCTTGTCATATACTTGATGAACTCCAGTGCCATCTTGGTTTTTGCTTCGCTCATTCCGCTTGCAACTGCCAGACCATTGCCGGCGGTGGACAGCGATACATTTTCAGGGAACAGGATCGGCTGCACAACATCTGCCAGTTCCTGAGAAATACCAGAAGCATTCCATGCGCCGTTTGAAATCACAGCAGCCTTGCCGTGTTGGTTAAAGTCAGCCATCAGATTGCCAACATCAGCAGTTGTGTACTCTGCACCATTGGTCTGATCCATTTTTGCCAGTGCTTTGAAGGCTTCCTCAAATGCCTTGGAATTGATTGCAGCTTCATCCAGCGGTACGTCAGTGATCGCACGACCTTCTTCACTGCTTGCAAGGTATGCATACATCATTTTGAGTGAGCCCTGACCTGCTGCATAACCATAAGTACCATTGCCCAGTGCAGAAACCTTTGCCATGGTGTCAGCAAATCCCTTCCATGTGGAAAGGTCATCCACCGTTGCGCCCACAGACTTCAGAATGTCAACATTGGTCCACAAGCCGCGTGCTTCTACCTGCTCATGGATATTGTAGATCGCGCCATCTCTCTGGTTCTGGGTGTAGTTGATGCCAATTGCATCCTGTAAATTATTTTCATCAATGTACGGCTTGAGGTCGAGCACCAACCCCTGACTGATTGCCGATTTTGGTGCCGGAGAGTACATATCGATCATATCCGGAAAACTACCGCCTGCAACCTGTGCATTTACAACATCATCTCTGTTTTCAACAGGAATTGGCTTGAATGTAACCGAACTATCTGGATAATTCTTTGCAAAATCATCATAGATATCACGCATGACCTTTGCAGCAGGCCATTCTGATTCTTCATGGTAGTATCCATGATAGAATTCCAAAACCTCTGCCTGACCCTCTGCCTCACTGGACGGTTTTTCCGCGTTTCCGCAGCCAGCCAAACCAAGTGCCGTAACAAGCGCAAGTGACATTGCTGTAATTCTTTTCATTTTACGTTCCTCCCAGACTATTTGTATAAACCCTTACT
Source organism: Butyricicoccus sp. (assembly GCA_020025755.1). Taxonomy (GTDB): domain Bacteria; phylum Bacillota; class Clostridia; order Oscillospirales; family Butyricicoccaceae; genus Butyricicoccus. The sequence goes on from JAHHRO010000028.1 coordinate 12,189, forward strand.
GTTTATGTTTGATATTATAGTGGAATTTGCCTAAAAAAGACATGAGTCTGCTTGACTCTTTTCTGTAATTATTTTTACTTTTGCACGATTTTCAAAGAATACACCAATCGATTTTATACTATTTTGCACAAAAATGCAGGTTCGTTTTTGGAGACCTGCACAGGATAAAAAATATCCTGCTTACAAAATGTAAACAGGATATTTTTTAAACGTATCGTGCAAACCTGTATGTGTCTTTACTGGGTGAGCAAATCGAGCAATGCCTGTTTGCTCATTTCCCCTGACAATACTGGTATCATCTCTTTCTTTAACAGCATGACCTTATCTCTGCCCCATAGCTGCTCTGGCACTTCGATCTTGATATCCGCTGACTGCGCCGTGCTGACTGCCTTACAAAACCGCGGCAGTTCTTTGGCAAAGCTCTCTATCTCAATCTTTGGATTTGCAGGGAACTGTTGTGTTTCCATTAAAATTCGCTCCTGAACAGGTGGGCTTGCCATATATTTCAAAAATTCCACGCAAGCCCGTTCACGCGCCTGATTTCCTGTATGCCCCACAACATATCCAATTCCGGCAGATTCACAGGACACACTGGATTTTTCTGACGGAAAAAGTGCATACTCTGCCTGCAAATGCTCAGAGATCAGCGAAGCACCCCACACACCGTTAATACAAATCGCAAGCTTTCCATCATTAAACAGCTCAGTTTCATCCCGATAATTATATCCTCCATCTCCGCTGATCGAATACTTATGGATATCCTCGAGCATTCCCAGCGTATCCATAAACTTTGCCGCATCCAATTCTACCTTATTCTTCCGTGTACCATCCATTCCCTTTTGCGCAAGAATATGGTCAAGCAGATATAAATATCCCTCGTTGGATGGCTGCAATGCCTTGACGCCATTGTTTTCTTTTTCAGCCCACACCTGAATCTGTCTGCACGCTGCATCAAATTCTTCCCATGTTTTCGGGAGCGATGTGACACCTGCCTTTTCGAAGATTTCCTGATTATACCAGTATCCGCCGCTTACAAGAAGGACATCGGACATGGTAAAGAGCTGATGATCCGCAGTTGTCCAGTACTCCAGATTGGTGGGTGCCAGATTAGAACGGAACTGTGCATCTTGATCAATATAGGGCATGAGATCAAGCAAGTATTTATAGTCAACCATATACTGATACAGGGCATCCTGCCCCCTGCCCGCCAGAAAAACAATATCTGGAATTTCACCGACCATAATATCGTCCTCTACTTTTTGAATGAGTGCTTCAGTTGTGGGCATGGAAACGAGATGAATCCGGATATCGGGATTTTCCTTCTCAAAATCCGCATAGATTTTCCGCATGGCTACATGGTCTGGCTCTACACTGCCCCAACCATGGATCAGCGTAATTTCTGTGATCTCCTGCACCCTGGTGCAGCCCATAAGAAGCAGCATCAGCAGGAGCGCGCACACAATGGTTTGACAGATACGAAATTCACGTTTTCGGCTCTCTCGCATTTCGAAACTCCTTTGGTGATAGACCGGTCTGTTTTTTGAATACACGAGAAAAATAACCTGCGTCTTCAAATCCAACATAAGCTGCTACCTGATGTATTTTCCAATCAGAGGCGAGGAGACACTCTTTAGACTTCTCGATGCGCCTTGTGAGGATATCATCAAACAGATTGACACCGCTGCAGCTTTTATACAGGCGGCTCAGATAACTCTGGTTTGCATGTAAATGCTCTGCAATATCTGCTAAGGTAATCACCTTGCGATAATTGCGCTCAACATATTGCACCATCCGCTGATACAGATCCTGCGAGCCGCTTTCCTTCGAAATATCTGCATAATCATCCAGAATTTCTGCTCTCTGTTTTTCCAGCGTGTGGATCACCTTTTCAATGGCCTTGGGCAGCTCCTCTACAAGTTCGACCTTTAGGATATACTCGAACACACCATAACGCATCGCAGTCCGTGCGTATGAAAAATCCGAGTAGGCACTCAAAATGATCACCTGTGTTTCTGGGCAATACTGACTGACATATTGACACACTTCCAGCCCATCCATTCCCGGCATGCGAATATCTGTGATGATAATATCAGGATGCTCTGTATCCATTTCCTCAATCAGCGTCTGTCCATCGCTTACAATTTGAATCTTGCAGTCAAATTCTTCCCAAGGGATCAACTGCCCCAGCGCATCGCGCACATAGGCTTCATCATCTGCAGCCATTACCTTCCACATTTTGCCCACCTCTTTCCACTGGTACAACGATCTCGATCCGTGTTCCCTCAGAGACTTTGCCAGTTATCTTGATATCATATTCATTTTCGTAAAGGATCTCAAGTAATCGTATGGTATTTGCAAGCCCAGTTGCCGTATGGTCGGATCTCTCGACACGCTCTTGCATATAGGTATCCTGATCGAAGCCGACCCCATCGTCTTCCACTGTGATATAAAGCTTTTCTTCTTTTTCGCAAACATCGATTCGAATATAGCCATTTCCGCATTTTGGCTCGAGTCCATGAGAAACCGCATTTTCAACCAGCGGCTCGATCAGCAGTCTTGGGATCAGGCAATTCTGCACATCTCTGCCGCTCAAATTGATTTCATAAGAAATTTTATCCGGAAAGCGGCTCTTTTGCAGATACAAATAAAATTCTACCAGTTCGATTTCTGTTGCAAGCGGAATCTTGATTTCTTTTTCCCGAAATATCTTACCCTGCATCAGCTTGGAAAACGCGTGGAGTCCCTGATACAACTCCTCATTCCCAGATAATCTCGCCTTGATGCTGAACATTGCCAAAATATTAAACTGAAAATGTGGGTTTAGCTGTGCCTGCAAAAATTTGATCTGTGCGCGTGTGGCAAGCAGCTCCTTTTCATAGACCTGCGTTGTCAATCGGTTGATCCGTGCAACCATTTCGTTAAAGACAACACTGATATCATGAAATTCCTGTACGGAAAAATCCCGCATCTGCCTTGTCAAATCTACCTGTCCAAAAGACTTGATTTCTGCTGCGATTTGTTTGAGGGGTCTCGTCAGGCGATAGCTGACACCAAACACAATCACCGCCACAACCATCAAAACGACAACCATCACCAAGGAGAACAGCGTCAATATGGGCTGTAATACGGCGTACATATTGCTTTCCTTGACTGCAATGACCGTTCGGATGCCAAAGCCATTTGTAAGGGTGCGATAACATGCAGTCCGCCCATTCAATTTCATATAATCTGATGTGCCCGGTGTCATCCAGGTCAGCTGGCTCATTTGCGCCTCGGTTCCCACTCCGCAGATTTTTCTGCCATAGCTATCTGTAACCAGCCAATAACTGTCTTTATATTTTTTGTTGTTGGAAAACAGACTGATGATCCCTTCATTGCGCATGGAAACAATACAGATACCAACCGTCTCCATTTTATCATCCAGAATCCGAAAGCATATATCTGTTTTTTCTGTGTCTGGATAACAGCGATATTGGTTTTTACTTGCTTCAAATTCCTGATGCAGCTTCCAATATGCAGTATTCATCTGCGCAGTTGCCGTCAGCGTAGTGGGATAATACGCACTGTGTACAAACTGACCATAATTGTTAAACAGATATACATGATCTATGAACGGTGTGTTTTGTTCCACCATATTCCGTCTGGAAAATAGATCCATGCAGTATGTCAGCTGTGTTTGTACCTCAGCCTGATCAAAATCATTGCCAGAAAGGAAATCCTCCATCACAATATTGTGCCGAATGGAGATTGCGCCCTCTTTGACATACCGAATTTTGTCATCAAACTGTTGTAGTGTATTGGTCAGATAATAATTCATATCCGTTCTGGCTTGTTTCGAAAAAAAAACATAAACATAAAAATCATCGTAAAGCCAAGAATCAGGATCGTGCAAACAGATGAAAGTGTTGTCAAACGGCTGATTTCTCCGCTGAACTTTCTTCGGTCATGCTTATGCACACAGCTTCCCCCTATTCTCCAAATCATTCTGAAGTCTGATTTTACCATTAAATGGATGTGTCATAATGATACCGTGTAATCCTTGATTTGTCAATTTTCCTCCCGACAGTTTCTCCTGCTCTTTAAACAATTTTTGCGACGCATGATCGTATGGGGTCTCTGTTTGCTTCCTTTTCGCGCAAACAAATCAGTCCCTGACTCATTTCCTTGCCGGATAAAAAAACCGACACGAAAAATCGTGTCGGTACAGCTTGCAGAAAAAGGTTATTCGCTGTTTTTTTATTGAAGGGAAGCGGCTTGCAGCCTTCAAGCTCCAAAAATCTAGGTTTTGGAGCTTGCCAGAAGTCCGCGCCACCGGGCGCGGAAACTGGCTCTGTATCCAGTGGGATCCGATCCCCCTAGAAAGACTGACAAGCATTATGATCCTTTTGGGACGCTTAGAGTTTTTCTTCTTCCTTAACATCCTTCATGGACAGATTGATGCGGCCCTTATCGTCGATCTCCATGACCTTGACATAAACCATATCGCCGATCTGTACGGCGTCCTCCACCTTTTCAATACGGTGGTCTGCCATCTTGGAGATATGCACCATGCCGTCCTTATTTGCGGTCAGATTTACGAATGCACCAAAGTTCATCAGACGAACGACCTTACCATAGTAAATCTCGCCAACCTCTGGTTCCTTAACGATCGCTTCGATCATGGACTTTGCCAGCTCGCCATCCGATGCCTTGACTGCCGCAATGGTGATTACACCGTCGTCATTGATATCGACCTGTGCGCCAGACTCTGCAACGATCTTCTGGATCACGCTGCCGCCCTTACCGATGACCTCACGGATCTTGTCCGGATGGATCTGCATGGTGATCATCTTCGGTGCCCAAGCGGATACATCCTCACGCGGCTGCTCGATCGCCTTGAGCATGATCTCGTCCAGAATACCCATACGGGCAACCTGACACTTGCGGAATGCTTCCTTGATGACAGCCGGAGACAGACCGTCTACCTTGATATCGACCTGAATTGCGGTGATACCCTTCTTGGTACCAGCAACCTTAAAGTCCATATCGCCGTAGAAGTCTTCCAGACCCTGAATATCGGTAAAGGTGGTTTCCTGACCATCATCGGTGATGAGACCACAGGAGATACCTGCAACCGGTGCCTTGATCGGAACGCCAGCGTCCATGAGTGCGAGTGTAGAGCCGCAGACAGAACCCTGAGAGGTAGAACCATTGGAAGATACAACCTCAGAAACCAGACGCAGTGCGTATGGGAATTCTTCCTCAGAAGGAATGACTGGCAGGAGCGCACGCTCAGCCAGCGCACCGTGACCGATCTCACGACGGCCAGGGCCGCGAGAAGGACGGGTCTCACCGACAGAGAAGGATGGGAAGTTGTAATGATGGATATAACGCTTGCTCTTTTCATCAAAAATAGTGTCAAGCTCCTGTGCATCGCCCAGTGTACCCAAAGTACAGATGGTCAGTACCTGTGTCTGACCACGGGTGAACAAACCGGAGCCATGCGCACGCGGCAGAACGCCAACCTCCGCAGCCAGCGGACGAACTTCCTCCATGCCGCGGCCATCTACGCGCTTGCCCTGTACCAGCCAGTGACGAACGATCTTCTTCTGCAGCTTGTCAAAGCATTCGGAGATTTCGCCGCCATGCTCAGAAACGAATTCTGCACCAAGCTCTGCCTCAAATGCATCGCGAACTTCCTTGATGCGTGCATCGCGAACGGTCTTGTCATCGGTATCCAGACAGTGCTCCAGCTTTTCGCGGCACTCTGCTTCCAGCTTGTCAAAGATCTCATGGTTCACATCATGGTGTTCATAAGCAAACTTCGGCTTGCCGATCTGTGCCTTGATGTCCGCGATGAATGCAACGACCTTCTTGATCTCCTCATGCGCTTCCATGAGTGCGTTAAACATATCATCTTCCGGAACTTCGTTTGCACCAGCCTCGATCATAACGATCTTGTCTGCGGTTGCACAAACGGTTACATCCATTTCGGAATGCTTGCGCTGCTCAGCGGTCGGGTTGATGACGACCTTGCCATCTACGATGCCGACATTTGCGCCGCCGATCACATAATCGAACGGAATGTCAGAGATGGAGACCGCGATGGATGCACCAAGCAGAGCGGTGACTTCCGGAGAGTTGTCCGAGTCATTTTCCAGCACGGTGCAGACAATAGATACATCATTGCGCAGATCCTTCGGGAACAGCGGACGCATCGGACGGTCGATCTGACGAGAAGCGAGGATCGCTTTTTCAGAAGGGCGGCCTTCACGGCGCATGAAGGAACCCGGGATGCGGCCGACCGCATAAAGGCGTTCTTCAAAATCGACAGAAAGCGGGAAAAAGTCGATACCATCGCGCGGCTTCGCCGATGCGGTTGCAGTTACCAGAACAACAGTCTCGCCATAGCGTACCACACAGGAACCATTTGCCAGCTGAGCCAGCTTTCCGGTCTCTACGACCAGCGGACGGCCTGCGTATGTGGTCTCAAAAACGCGATGATCTTTGAAATCGAAGTGTCGGATATTGCTCATTTTTAATAGCCTCCTTAACAAAATCAAAAACAGGCGGCATTGCAGCATTTAGCACTTGGAGCGCGGGCCAAAACACAGGTCAGCCTGTCCTCCAATTGCTAAAGCCGCGGCATTACCGCCCAATATTGGAATGGGAACAAGTAGCAAGCAAGGGGGGCACGGATGCCCCCCTCGATTTTACTTACTTACGGATACCCAGCTTAGCAATCAGGGCACGGTAACGGTTTACGTCCTTCTTCTGCAGGTAGTTGAGCATGCTGCGGCGCTGACCAACCATCTTGAGCAGTCCACGACGAGAATGGTTATCCTTCGGGTGCTGCTTCAGGTGCTCGGTGAGCTCGGAGATGCGTGCAGTGAGGATCGCAACCTGTACTTCCGGAGAACCGGTGTCAGTTGCATGGGTACGGTTTGCTTCGATTACAGCAGTTTTTTCTTCCTTACGGATCATGATTTTCACCTCATAAAAATTTAGAAATACAGTCCCCACACGCTGGGTATTGGACGGTGAAACGGCGCGCTCTGACGCGTCCTGTGCCCAAAAATACTAAGCGTGGGGCAAATTACAATTTATATTAACACGAAATAAGGGTTTTGTAAAGTGCTTTATATCAACATTGTTCGGCAGGAACACACAGAGCTCTCCAAAAATTTAACAAAAATTTTATGAATTTTTCACATTGCATACACAGCTTTTTTCTTATATAATTATTTCCACCGGTTGCGGATGTGAAATCTGCGGATAGGACACGCAATCGGGGGAATGATTTTGTTAGATACGCGGCGGGGTCGTGCAAAAGCGTGGCCTGGAGCCGCGTTTTCTTATTTTATCCTTGCATATACACAATTTTCATATTCAACTACCACAAAAGGCTTGCTGTCAATCATCTGTTCGACAGCAAGCCTTTTTTATTTGTTGTTCTCAATTTGTTGTTCTCATGCCGTGTTCTTTAAGATCTCCTGCCGAAACTTTCGTGGGGATTTCCCTGCCACTCTTGCGAAAACCGAGGAAAAATATGCCGCAGAGGAAAAACCGCAATTCTGGCTGATCTCCTGAATGGATTGATTGCTGCAAATCAAAAGGCGTTTGGCCTGCTCGACACGCTGCAAGGTTACATACTCTGAGAATTTGATGCCGGTGCAGTTGGAGAAAAGTTCAGACAAATACGCCTTGCATACAAAGACCTGATTTGCGACCTGCTCCAAACTGAGCGGTTCACTTAAATTTTCTTCAATAAACTGCTTGGCACGATTGATATATACATTATTTTTCTGCGATAGATTGAGTTCATTATAATACATCTGCAAAATAGCCTGTCCTCTTGCAAAAAGCCCATTCCTGCTCTCGCATTTATGTACCATGATGCTGTTTTGGAAGCAGCAGTTATGCAAAGAAATATCCCTCTTATATAAGATATAATTATATAAGCTTCGATTCATGGAGGTGAGAAACACGCGTGCCTGTCCTTCTTCAATATTCTTGAGATCTGGAAAAGCCAAGTTGCTCTGTTCCTCAAAGATGCGAAAAGCACGTTCAAGATCCATCTCTAAAACAGACTCACATAAACTCTTGAAATTGAAAAATACTTCCATTTTTTGCAGTGGTGCAGCTGGCATATTCTATTCCCCTCTCAAAGAAATAATAAAAAAACTCAAAGATTTCGAAAGATTTCTTCGACCAGTTTATGATATACTCGTTTTGTTAGCCATGAATAACTCTTTATCATATTGTACAATACTTCATCCTAAAAGTAAAGAGAAATTATTTTCGGGGGAACATTGATACTTTTTGATCGAAAATCAAAGTATCTTATTTTCACTTTGTTTGTCCTCTTAAGCACGAAAGGAATGACTATGAGTTTGGAAAAAAATGAAATCCGGAAAATCGCGATCTATGGAAAAGGTGGTATCGGCAAATCAACAACTACCTCAAACCTGTCCGCTGCACTCGCCTGCAAAGGCTACAAGGTCATGCAGATCGGCTGTGACCCCAAATCTGACTCTACCAAGAATCTGATGAAGGGAAAGCGTATCCCGACTGTTTTAGAGCAGATCAAGGAAAAAGGAGACGAGTTGACGCTGGAAGACATCGTTTTTGAAGGATTCGCAGGCGTTCTCTGCGTAGAGGCAGGCGGCCCGACCCCAGGCGTAGGCTGCGCAGGCCGTGGTATTATCTCGGCTTTCGAAAAACTCGAATCCCTTCATGCGTTTGAAGTATACCAGCCGGATATCGTGATTTACGATGTGCTCGGAGACGTTGTATGCGGCGGTTTTGCCATGCCCATCCGCGGCGGCTACGCCGAGGATGTATATGTCGTCTCCTCGGGTGAAATGATGAGCCTCTATGCGGCAAACAACATCGCAAGTGCTATCCGCGGCTTTGGCAAGCGCGGCTATGCAAAGCTGCGCGGTCTTATCCTCAATGCGAAGAACATTGAAAATGAGCAGGAGATCGTTGCCAAGGCTGTTGAGGAAATCGGCACAGAGATCACACAGTATATCCCACGCTGTAAGGACATCCAAACGGCAGAGGCAGGCGGCGGAACCGTGTTCGAAGTTGTCAAGGATTCTGCCATGTGTGAAACCTACAATGCTCTTGCCGATAAAATCCTGACATGATTCCATCCCACTCATAAAAGCAAAAGGAGAACTTAACTTATGAAATTCAAAAGACATACCGCACTTGCAGCTGCATCGATTTTAATGCTTTCCGCATTCACCGCATGTGCCTCCAATCCACCAGCGCAGCCAAAAACCACCACTTCCCAAATACAGCCTGCATCCGATGACAAGCAGCAGGGCTTCGTCCTCAAATATCCGCAGGATATGCAGGATCTGGGCTATACTGACGAGATCCATCTGGACAAGCTCCCAAGCCGTGTCGCATCCATGAGCACCTATCCGGTCATGACCCTTTATGAATTGGGCGTCAACATGGTAGCCGTTCCATCCACAAAAGTCGTTGACTATCCGGATGACCTCAAGGCAGAGCAGTTCCCCGGTCTTATGAGTGAACAGTTCGATCTGGAGCGTGTCGTTGCAACCGAGCCTGATCTGGTGATCCTGCCAATGAGTGCACGAGACACCCACGGTGCGACTCTGAAGGAACTTGGCATCCCTGTTTACTATGTATCCATCTCCGCACAGAAGGATGTACCGATCTATACTGTCATCAAAAACCAGACGCAGGCACTGATCGACGCCTTTGCAGCAGACAGCGCAGCGCAGGAAACCGGTAAAAAGCTGATGCAGCGTTTTGATGAGCTGGAAAGCAAGATCGACACGGTTAAGAAACAGTATGAAGGTAAAAAGGTCCTGGTTCTGATGAGTTCTGATCCAACCAGTCACTCTATCCAGAGTAAGAGCGGCGTACTTGGCTCCATGCTCTCCATGCTTGGCTTTGAAAATGTATACAACGTAGACGCCAATGCTGCACAGGGCGGTCACAACAGTGCGCCGCTGGATATGGAGAAAACACTGGATTATCAGCCCGACCTTGTTGTCTTTACGGGCAATCTGGACACAGCCGGCATGAAGGATCTGGCACAGAAAACCATCGACCAGAATCCTGCCTACTGGAACTCCATCAATGCGATCGCTTCCGGTGAATATCTGTGCCTGCCGGCAAACTATGTTTCCACCGCCGGTATCGGCATCATCGACAATATGAACAACCTCATCGAGATCATCGATGCACACTACGCAGACTAAGGCAATTCAAGTGCCTCTGCTACCAAAGTATCTGCCTCCCTATCCACAGATCTTCAGGCAGATACTTTGGCATAAAAGAGAAAAGGAACGGTTTCGCGCATGCAAAAAACAAAACAACTCCACTCTGGTTCTACAAAGCGTCTGAAAGTCGGCGTGATTTGGAGCATCCTGCTCATACTGATCGCAGGGCTTTCCGTGACCGCGATCGCCATTGGCAGTGCAAGATACAGCTTCTCCGAGGTATTGAACGCTTTGTTTTCCGGCGAAAAATCCACTGCACAGACAGTCGTACTCAGCCTGCGTCTTCCGCGCGTGATCCTCGCGCTGCTGATCGGTGCCTGTCTGTCCGCCTCCGGTGCACTTTTGCAGGCAGTCATGCGCAATCCGCTGGCAGACCCAGGTACCATTGGCGTATCCGCTGGTGCGGGCACCATGGCGATCACTGTCCTGCTGATCTTCCCCAATTTGACCTTTTCCCTGCCGCTCTTTGCCTTTTTGGGTGCAGCCTTTGCCTGCTTTCTCATCTACTCTCTGGCATGGAAAAACGGCATCAATCCCGTTCGTATCATTTTATCCGGTGTTGCCATCAATTCCGTACTGGGCGGATACAATGCTTTTTTACAGCTGATGAACAGCGACAATCTCGCCGGCGTGCTGGCGTTTATGAACGGCAGTCTGTCCGGTATGTCTTGGACACAGGTACACATCATGATTGTCTACGCGATCCTTGGTCTGTTCCTTTCCATTCTGTGCATCAAAAATGCAAATGCACTTCAGCTCGGCGACGAAATGGCACGCAATCTTGGTGTAAAAGTCAATGCCAGCCGCATTTGCCTTTCTGCCGTTTCTGCCTTTCTTGCCGCTTCCACGGTATCCGTTGTGGGTATGATCGGCTTTGTCGGTCTGGTCGTGCCCCACATCTCCCGTATGCTCGTAGGCTCCGACTATAAGTTCATGCTCCCGACCTGCGTCCTGCTGGGCGGTGCCACACTCCTCTTTGCCGATACCATTGGCAGAACGGCGATCCCCGGTCTGGAGATCCCCGTTGGTATTATCATGTCCGTATTTGGCGGTCCATTCTTCCTCTATATGCTGCGAAAGAAGGGTAAATTCAATGAAAATTAACGGTAACGGTCTGCAAATCGGCTATGGAGACTCGATCATTATTGATGAAATCGATATTGAGATCTCAAAAAACGAAATCACAACCATCATTGGGCCCAATGGATCTGGAAAATCTACGGTCTTAAAGGCGATCACACGCCTGCTCCATTATAAAAAGGGCATCGTGAACATTGATGGACGGGATCTCAAGAGTTTTGGATCCAAGGAGCTTTCGCGCCGTATCGGCGTTCTGCCGCAGATGCACACCGCACCTGCTGATTTTCTGGTCAAGGAACTGGTGAGCTACGGCCGTATGCCCTATCAGGGCTTTCTGAGTGGATGCACTGCAGAGGATGCGCGCATCATCAAGGATTCGATGGAAGCGACCGGCACATATCATCTGAGAGACAAGTCGATCCATGAGCTTTCCGGCGGAGAAAGCCAGCGTGTATGGATCGCAACCGTATTGACCCAGCAGCCCGAGATCCTTTTTCTGGATGAGCCAACGACCTATCTTGATATCTCGCACCAAATCGAAACCATGCGTATGATCAAACGTCTGAACCAGACAACAGGCATGGGTGTTGTCATGGTACTGCATGACTTGGGTCATGCACTTGAGGTAAGCGACCGCATCATCGTCATCAAGGACGGGAAAAAATACAGCGAAGGAACACCGACCGAGGTCATCACCAAGCAGATGCTGCAAGATGTATACCATGTCGATGCAGATATCGTACATTTAGAAGGGCGCACCAAACCACTGATCGCCTTTCGTGAACTCGCATAAACAACAATCTTTCCCCACTTACAAGGAGGGACTTCAATTTTGGATGGAAAAAAGTTACAAAACCGCATGAAGCACCTGAGTGAGATCACGCTTGCAAAAGAGATCCCTCAGCTTACCCATGCCATTTTCCCCGGCACCCACTGTCCGCTCATGGGCGCGATGATGGCAGTCCGCGGCATTGCCGATGCCCTGCTGCTGGTCATCGGCACGGATGAATGTACCTATTACACCAAGCAGTCCACCATACACAATGAGAACTTCGGCGGACTGGATGGACGCTGCGTCTCGCTCGTACTCGGTCAGCACGATGTCACCTTTGGCTGTAAGAATACGCTCTATGATACTTTCGAGGAGTTGATGCAGGAATATCAGCCCAAGGCCGTGTTCCTTGTGACAACCTGTGTCGTTGAGGTCATTGGAGATGATGTAGACTCTATGAGCGATGAACTGAGCGAGAAATATGGCATTCCGATCCTGCCCGTGCACACCGAACATTTCAAGACGGAAAACCACCTGCCCGGTGTCAAGGATACCATTACTGCGTGCTTCGAAATGATGGAGGACGTACCAAAGAACAATACGGTAAACGTCATCGGACAGCGTTTGGGCAATTTTCCGGAAACTGAACTTCACCGCCTTCTGGTACAATCCGGCGTAGAGATGGGCATGATGCTGCCCAGCGGAACCAGCGTCGAGCAGATTAAGCAAGCCGCTTCCGCCAAGGTCAATATTGTAGTACATCCCATCGGGCTCCCGCTCGCGCAGAAGATGGAAAAAGCCTTTGGAACCCCCTATGTGCTGTTTGACAAGTATGTCAGCCCACAGAAGATCTACACACTTTATCAACAGCTGTTCGATTATCTGCAAATACCACTGCCTGCCGAGGTGGAAAACCTGTACCAGCAGGCACTGGAAGTGACAGAAAACGCAAGAGAAACCTTGCAGGGCATGAGCTATATTTACGGCAATACCCCCATCGACTGCTATGAGTACAATGCATTCATGGTAGAAATGGGGATGGAGCCCAAGCTGATCCAAACCGTGGAATACCCCGGTGAAAACGATGCCAATTTACAGATGATCTTGAAGCGTTACGATCCCTATGTCGTCAAGACTGCAAATATCGCGCCACTGCAAGCGGTCTATGATGTCCTCAAGCCCAACTTGTATCTGGGACACGAGTACGCCGACCGTCTGCAAAAAAAGAAAATCGCACTGGTACAGTCAGATGGCCTTTCCTCCATGCTTGGCATGGAAGTCTGCCTTGCGGCAATCAAAGCCCTGACCATTGCAGCCAATCACGCAAGAACATTGCAAGGAGGAACCGTATAATGGCACTGTGCAGATATCTTCCCACTCCATCTGACCGCATGGGCGCAATCTGGAGCCTGCTTTCAATCAAGGATGCAGTCGTATTGGAGTACGGTCCTGCCGGAACGACCCATTATTCTGTGAGTCTGTTCAGTTCAATGGGCGTATCTCCAGACCAGAACCTCTTTTGCACCCACATGAGCGAAGATGATGTCATCATGGGCGATGTCACCCGTCTGGAGGATGCCCTCACTGAGATCGACGAAAACTACACCCCAAAGGTGATCTTCGTCATTGCAAGTTCGGTCAGTTCCGTGATTGGTACGGATATCAAGGGTGTTTGCCGCTATATGCAGAATGAGGTGAACGCAAAGCTGATCCCCGTTGAGACAGGCGGATTTAAGGGCGACTATACCGTTGGCATGCGCGAGGTCTACGGACTGATCGAACAGCATCTCATCGGAAAAACAGGCTCTGCCCCAAAGACATATAACATTCTGGGTGCTTCCCCGAGCGCGTACCGCATCCAGTCTGATCTGTGGGAGCTGCGCACACTGATGCAGCAATCTTTCGGCTATACGCTGGGCGGCATTTTGGGTATGGAAAGCAGCGTAGACACCCTTGCGTCCTTGGGCAATGCAGAGATCAATCTCGTTCTGCGTGCGGAAGCACTGCCTGCCGCACAGAAGATGCAGGAAAAATATGGGATCCCCTATGTCTACGGCACACCTTATGGCTATGAGGGTACGGAGATCTGGCTCAAGGAGATCTCGGAAAAGATCCATGTACCGCTCTCAGATGCAATCAAAGCAGAGCTTGCGGAACGCCGCGATACCGCGATCCATTTCAAGATGTATGCGCGGATGTATCGCGCTCCCAAGGCGGCTGTCATGGCAGATTATGATACCCTGTGCGGTTTCATGCAGCTGCTGCGCGAGATCTGCATCGAGCCGACCCTGTGTGCCTGCCCACACAGCCTTCAGCACATAGAGAACGCCGATACTTCTATTGTGGTATTTGAAAATGAACGGATGCAGATCGATGCGTTCAAAAAGCTCAATCAGCATCTTGTCTTTGCCGACGAGATCTCACTGCATCTGTGCAATGACAGCAATACCAAGGTATGTGTCAGCTTCCCCCTTGTGTATCACGGTCAGATCGCACGTCACTTGCCTTTGATGGGCATTCGCGGAACCGATCATATTCTGGAATCGGTTGATACCTATTATCGTCGATTGGATTAAACAAAAAAGATTGCTGCTCAAAAGACAGCAATCTTCAGAGTGTCAAAAAAGTCTTTGTGCCAGTTTTATCTGGAGCGAAGCGACTTAA
>JAHHRO010000029.1 GCA_020025755.1 Butyricicoccus sp.
TATACGCCAGATCTTTAGATTTGTCAAGTGGATAAGGGGTTTACTTATATTTTTATTGGACATGCAAAATGACCGCCCTTCCTCTAAAAGTTGCGGTCATTTTGTATGACTAAATTCTGAGGGCATAACTGTCTACTGGTAATGCGCCCTTCTTATGCTTTTAGTATACGCCAGCTCATGGGATCTGTCAAGCACTCAAGGAGTTTCTATATTTGTACGCGATATGCAAAAATGACCGTTCTTCCAAGGAAGAAGCGGTCATTTTTGTTTTAGCACGGTGCAGCATCCGTACCGAGCACAACGCCGGAGGCGGTGTGTGCGGCGAGGGCTTCTTCGATGCCCTGCACCAGCGCGGCAGGAGAACATGCACCGTCATTCTGTACGATGATATCGGGGCACTTTGGCTCGTCATAGGGAAGATCCTTACCAACGACCTGCGTTCCCTTGCTGTAAAGCTGCTTTTGGTCGCGGCGGTACAGGGTTTCCATCGTGACGCGGACATAGATCTCTTTATAGTTTGTGATGTGTTCATGGTTCCATGCGCGCACATCGTCGTACATGGAGATCGAGCAGACCACAACGTCGATGCCCTGTTCGGCGAGCAGGTTGCAAAGCCCAAACATTTCAAAGGCAGAGCTGCGCCGTGCCTCGGTGCTGTAATCCGTCTTGGTATAGCAGGTGCTCCGCAGTACGTCGCCATCGAAAAACACGATATTGTTTTTCTTTTGGCGCATGTGCTCATAAAACAGCGTGCCAAGCGTTGTTTTGCCTGCACCAGACAGACCCGTGAAGAAATAAACCGTTCCTTTTTCCATGCTAGTCTCCTTAGTGGTACGCAGGCCCATCCAACAGAGCAGGATCCAGCTTGAGCGGTGTCATGGGACGCAGAGGCTGGTGATATTGGTTGATGAAGTAGGGATTTTTCAAAAGTATCAAACCATATTTCAGCCTTTGCTCATGTATAGAATCCATAGTTTCCTGAATGGAACTTGAGAGCATAGAGGAGATAGTCGGAGTATTCTCATCTTCCACATCGACTCCATTCACCTGCATTTTCACATCCGCTCGAAGCTGCAATGAACGTTCCCAAGAATTCCAGATATATTGATCTAAACAAGTGAAATGCTCGTTTTTTTCGCGCACCCAGTCCTCATCCACAGGCTCACCCTTGTAGTAGTGGAAGTCATAGCCATACGCTTCGTATGCATCGCGCATGAAATATTCGATGTAGGTACGCTCGTCATCATTTGTATATTCGTCATAGGTCGCATAGACCGTTCGGGTGTCAAAGCCAATGGCGTTGCCTGCCCAAGATTCAGGATTCAATCCATCCGGACCAGAGCAATAGGTCATGGTTTCCGTATAGGGAATATTTAAAAATTCAGCAAGTGCCGTAAAGGTTGCCTTTGGGTGCAGCTTGCCATCTTCAAAGCGCACCAAACGGCTGTCACGGTTCAGGCGGTCATAGGGATCGATGAGATAGCTTCGGTTTGCAAGCTGCATATTGATGGCATCCGGCATCGTAGAAGTATCTTTTTTACGTTCTTCTTCATCAAGGATACAGGAATTATTGACCATTGTACGAACATTGGCAGCATATCTTGTTGTAATACGGCGCATAGGTACAAAGGTCTTGATATATTTAAATTCTTTAAAAATAAGGGAATTTCGGATTGCATCATACTCTTCGGATACCAAAACAGATTTCTTGTTCTTTTCATTTACCATATGGATGTAATAATAAATATTTGTAAAGTGGGGCTGGAAGAACAGAATTGGCGCGATCCGCTCATCGGGCTTTATATATTTGAAGCAGTTCTCATGATTCAAAAAGAAAGCGACTAAAACATCCTTATCTGTCGGGTTTTTGATATGAGAAAGCTGGCGTAATGTGTAGGTGTTTTTCTGTCCTTGCCGTAATCTTTTACGAACGGATTCGATATATGGATCAATATCCTTCAAAAGAAGCGAGTCGATTGTAAGCAGATTGGGATGCCCGTAAAAGATCTCGTTGAAAAAGTCACCGCCATTATCCGTACTCAGCTGGGCATGCCAAATCAGGGCGTTGACCTCGCGGATGCCGATGGGCTTGACTTCGTTCTGGCTGTAATCGATGCCATAGCGCGCTTTGAAATCAAAGGGATATTGGGAAATTTCCTCGTCAAATAAAAAAATCAGCTTTTTGGCTTTTAAGAGCTTGCTGAAGTCCAGCACAGCCAGATGGGTGCAGAACTGTATCCAGTCCGTATAGTGCAGATAGATATGGTTTTCCTTTGCGACCCACTCACTGGGACGAACAGTATCATTGAGATATTCCAGCTGATACTGGGAAAACAGGTCAGTGGTGAGGATGGGCTTGCTGAGATCCTTGAAGAACCAGCGGTCAACAATGGTGTCGTTAAAGTTGATATATTCCCCAAATTGGTTGGTCTGGGGATCAAATGGCACAAAACCCTTGTCATCAAAGGGGAAGAACAGGATGGGCAGCTCCTCGAAGGCAGGAAAGTTTGTGCGGAAAAAATAGGGGTATTCCGCAAGCTTCTTGCAGTTCAGGTCATATTGTTTTTGTTGAGCTTGTATATTGGGGAGATAAAATGCCTGAACCATCAGATCCCAAATCTCAGCCTGAAAAAATCCGCGGTTAAAGAGGGAGACAAAGGTCGTGAAAGCAATACGGTGGTCACCCTCCGAAAAAAAGATATAGCTTGCCGCTTCCAGTTCTTCTTCAGGAGATAGCGTGTCAGTACTCAGCGCAAGAGAAAATGCATCCTGTGCCTTCTTTTTCTGATCCAGAGCTGCGAGCTTTCGCGCAATTTCAATCGTTTTCATAGTTCATGTATCCTTACTACAAAAGAAAGGGGGCAGTGCTTGCCTGCCCCCCTGACTTATTCAACCAAAAGTCTGGTTTGTTCTTATTCAGATTACTGGAGAAGCTGAAGAACACCCTGCGGCAGCTGATTTGCCTGAGCCAGCATTGCCTGAGCAGACTGGAGCAGGATATTGTTCTTGGTGTACTTCATCATCTCGTCTGCAACGTCTGTGTCACGGATGTTGGACTCAGCGTTCTGCAGGTTCTCAGTCATAACAGACAGGTTGTTGGAGGTGTGCTCCAGACGGTTCTGAACTGCACCGAGGTCACCACGAGTGGAAGAAACAGCATCGATCGCCTGCTTGATGCGATCAATGGAAGCATTTGCAGCGTCTGCGGTGCTTACGTCCAGACCAGCCAAGCCCAAAGACTTAGCATGCATATCACTTACCCGAACGTTCATCTTGTTCGCCTTTTCACCCGTATCACCGATCTGCAGCTGCAAGCCGGTTCCATCACCAGAGCCCTGAATAAGAATACCGTTAGTACCATCTGCAACAACATCCAATCCAGTTACTTCGGACATCTTTGCTACGTTAACAGCATCGTAAATATTGGTACCATTCAATACGGTAACATCGGTACCAAGACCGGCTGCAGTTGTGCCAAGAGCAGCGGGTGCATGAACAAATTTCTTACCATTGATGGTAAAGATAGCCGACTCAGCGTTCGAACCGGTATATGCTGTAACAGCAGTAGTGGCAATCTTTTTGCCTGCATCGGTTCCAGCAGTACCATCGACCTTCGAGTTAATGGAAGTACCTGAGATATTAACACCGATAGCCGTAATTGTTCCGCCATCTGCGCCCTCAGCCTTTGCTGTAAATTTAACAGCACTTTCTGCATCGCCACCAACGGTGATATCAAACTTATCCTTCAAGCCGGTTTGGTTCAGCTTGGTGGCAACAGCCTGCCAGACATCTTTATTTGTGAGCTGACCAGCGGTCGCATTATTTGCCAGTACGTTTCCATCCTCGTCGAGCAGATCGTTACCACCGTTTGCTGCAGTTGCTACCGTGAGCTTTACCTCGTAGGTTGAACCGTCATCCAAGCTTACAGAATAAGTAACTGTACTTCCAGCAGCAAGATTCGCAGTAGCATTTGTTGCTGGAGTAGTACCGTTCGTACCCTTCAGATTCAAGCTAAAGGTTCCCTTGGTTGCAGCAACTGTTGTGCTAGCTGCACCGGATACAGATACCTTCTTTGCGCCATCAGCCAGAGAGCCGTCGAGCAGCTTCTGACCGTTGAAGTTTGCGGTATCTGCGATACGGTCGATCTCATCGATCAGGGAGTCAACTTCCTTCTGGATGTTCTCGCGGTCAACCTCGTCCTGATAAGTACCGTTGGAAGACTGGGTAGCCAGATACTTCATACGGCCGAGCATATCATGTACTTCCTGCATTGCGCCTTCAGCAGTCTGTACGAGTGCGATACCGTCCTTAACGTTCTTGGTTGCAGCGTTCAGACCGGTGATCTGACCACGCATCTTCTCGGAAATTGCCAGACCAGCAGCATCATCGCCAGCGCGGTTGATGCGGTAGCCGGAAGACAGCTTCTCAAGGTTCTTGCCCAGAGCACCTGCGTTGTTGTTGTAGATGCGATAAGAATTCATCGCAGCAATATTGTGTTGTACTCTCATGTTTAGGTTCCTCCTAAAAATTTTTATTTATGTGATAGTGTACATCCTATACGCCATCACAGGCTGCGCCCGTTCTGCCTTGCAGGTGCAAGGGGGAAGCGGACATCAGACATATTTGTTCAACCGATTTGCGCAAGTCGGTAAAACTCAAAATGGATAAGTGCTTTTTCAAGCGGAGAACATTCACTGCTTACATTTATATTATCGGCAGCTTGCCAGATAACTTAAGGACAATTTTGCTTTTTTTACAGTAAATTTCCAGCTTTTTTTCAAATCAGCACAGATGATACGGGCAAGAATTTTGCCCATGATTGTATTATCGGCAGATATGGACGGAACTTAAGGAAAAATTTGTCTTTGCGCCCCAAATTTTTGAAGCGTCCCAAGCCCTGTAAAATAGGGGATGAGGGTGAGGGCAAAGGCAGATAAAAAACGCCTATAGAGACATTTTTTACGGCCTCCCGAAACGAAACGCCTCGGAACGCGGAAGCTCAGTCCTTGTTTTTGGGAAAGCCCAGCAGCTGGCGCAGGGTATCAGGCGAAGTGGAATTTCCAGCTGCCTCCTGATTCATCCGCGCGGCTTCGAGCAGCTCGGTGCGGTTGACGGGAGTTTCACGCGGCGCATCGATCGCGAGACGCACCCGATCCGAGCTGATGCCCGTGATCGTCACGGTGATGTTGTCCCCGATCTGTACGGATTCTCCCTTACGGCGTTGCAGGATCAGCATGAAGTGTCCTCCTCGCTTGGCAGAAAATCAGACAGCTTATGACGAAAGGAGTACTCGCTGTTATTCAGGATGACCTGAAACGCAGTATGGGTCTCCATGTGCATGGCGATCGGATAGCGCAGGTTGACTGTGCTGTCCGACATAGATTCATGCAGGACGCAGATCGCATAGAGTATGATGTGCTCGCCGCTCGGGTCGCCCAGACGCGCACAATCCTCATCGGAGAGATCGGGCGCGTAGTCCGGAACGAGTTGGAACGGATCGACCATGATAAAGGCAAGGCTTGGATCTTCTGCACTTTGCAGGCAGTAAGGGGAAGCATCGTCGTCCTCCAGACGGATCAGGAGGAAGTCATGCGCCTCCTCAAAGCCAAACAGACCGTCTGGGAAATGGGTCACGTCTTTTTCGTTGTACAGGACTTCACCGCAATATTTTGTCTGGATCTTTTTCATCATGCGTTCACATCGATCGGCTGGTAGTTCGGGTCAGAAGACGGCGGAACATAGATCGGGCCGCCGACGTACTCGATCAGGACATCCGGCTGCTGTGCAACAGAAACTTCAATGCTGCCCGGTGTGAAATGGTAGCTGCCTTCATTCATCTTCCAGTCGAAGCCCAGCTTGTCCATCTCATAGCGGATGGACAGTTCTGCATTGTCCCAAGAGATCTCGGGACCTGTGCTTGGAAGCCAGTTGAGCTGCAATTCCGTGTTGACCTCGGTGGATTCCTTGGCAAAGCGGGTCACAAGTTCTTCCCCGACCTGCGCTTTGAGCAGGAGCTGCCCCTGCTGGCCGGTCGTTGCCATGGCGTCATAAACGGCACTCTTGCCCTTCTGCGCCGCCTGCTCGATGCTGCGGAACGAGGTCGGCGTGATGGAGTTGCGTGCTTCAAAAGTGTCTAGCTTGAGCTGGATCGGCCGGCTCTGAATACTGAGACCACCTTCGTCTCGGTTGATTTCCAGTTCGGCTGTGCCGCGGGCGTATTCCAAACGGGCATGGTTGACTTTCATCTCGATCTGGATCGGTACGGTTTTAATATTTAATAGCTGTTCCATAGGTGATCACCCCCTGAGTTATCGTGTTTGTATTTATCTCATGTAGTCGATGAACGACTGATCTAAGATACTGTTGCCGATTTTGATGGCGGAATTATAGAAGGTCTGTGCGAAGATCAGATTGGTAAATGCCATTGCCGGATCTTCCTCGGTGAGATCGTAGATCTGCGTATACAGGGAATCCGAGGTCTGTTTGAGACGATCGTGGTTCGAGTGAACGAAGTCGGCACGGGTGTCGATGGTAGAAACTGCCTTGCGGATCTCGTTGCGCGTCTCTGTGAATCGATCGCGTCGGGCATTCATGCCGTCAAAATCGAAAGGATCCTGCTCAAATGCGTCCGCGATATCACGCAGCTGGCTGATCGCGTTCTTGGGGTCGCCCTTCGCATCCTTGCCAAAGCCGATCACATTGATGCCCGGCATGGCAACGTTCATTGCGCTGGCACTGTTGATATCGTTCGAGGTATTGAAGTTACCCAAACCACCGGTTTCATTCTTCATGCTGAGACCGATATCCACAAACAGCTTTTCTTCAGAGAGCTGCTTGAGGACGTCTTCACCGGTCATGTCTTGACCATTTGGCTTCTTGAGCGGATTACCATTGCCATCCAGCGCAAATGCAGGCAGCTTTCCGTCTTTTGTCAGACCGGTATCCACATTGACACCGCGATAGTACAGGTTATATTGATTATCCAACTCGAACGGTGCTTCATCTGTGCCCTGTCCACCAAAGAGGAAGTCGTCGTTGTACTTGGCGTTCAGGGACTGCACCATGGATTCCATGTGGCCGCGGATGGTCTGCGCAACCAGTTTGCGAGAATCGGCATCCTTGTCGCCGTTCATGCCGG
Source organism: Butyricicoccus sp. (assembly GCA_020025755.1). GTDB lineage: Bacteria > Bacillota > Clostridia > Oscillospirales > Butyricicoccaceae > Butyricicoccus. The sequence continues at coordinate 7,139 of JAHHRO010000029.1, forward strand.
TGGAGATATCATAGTCGATCTTGTTTGCCAGTTCACTGACTTCTATGGCACTGCTCCAAACCTGATCGAAACGCTCCGTCACAGCCTTGCTGTTCTGGATGTAGTTATCCGTCTTGCCGAAAGAGCGGATCAGGTTGAAGGATCGTGCAGCGGCTGCCGGATTGTCGCCAAAGCTGCGGAACTTTTTGAAATCCGATGCGGTCTGGCGTGCCCGCTCCAGATTGATACGGGAACGCGTCAGGTTTGTTCGATAGCCGCGGATAACACCGGCGGAAGAAATTCTTATCATGATCGTTTGCCTCCTAGTTTATCAGCCGCCAACACCAATGTTCAGGATGGATTGCAGCATTTCGTCCAGTGTGGTCATCACGCGGCATGCCGCTTGGAACGATTTCTGGTACTGTACCAGATTGATTCCTTCTTCGTTGAGGTCAACGGAAGAAATGTTATCGCGTGCGATCGCACGCTCGTTTGCCGCAATGGAAAAATTGTTGAGAAGAGTGCTTGAAGTGGAGATCTCAGAACCAAGTACACTGTTCATGTTGGTGAACATCTGCTCGAAAGAACCGGTGAAGATCTTACGTTCAACATTAGGGCCGCCGTTTGGATCTGGATCTGTGATTTTATCTCCGTTTGCATTGACTGCAATAAAGTTCTGATCCTTGTTCAGGGCAGCGATCAGGGTATGGACGTTCGAGTTGTCCTTGGTGCCCTGCTGCACGGCATTTGGGTCGATGGTCTGGGTAATGTGAACGGAGCCATCCCTCCATCCCTTGGAGATCTGGATATTCGATGCGGTGATATTTGTGTTGTTTGGATCGCCGGATTCAAACAAGTTCGCATCCTTGCGCTTATATCCCTTTGCTGGGTCGTTTGGATCGATAAGCTGTGGTTTTCCGTCCTGATCCAGCTCCAGCGGTTTGTTCAGATCGTTCATGGTCTCGGCAAAGGTCTGCGCCAGAGTATCCAAAGAACGCTGATAGTATGCAATGCCACGGATCTCGGAGGTGGGCTGTCCAAATTCACCCTGACCGTTTAAGTATTCAAGGTCTGCACGCAGGACACCGCCGGACATCTTGCCGCTGGCGTAGAGACCGGGTTCCTTGTGTGCGGCTTCATTGAGATCCTTTTGTGTCACCGTCTTAAATTGTTGTCCACCCAACAGTAACTCAGCATCTGCTGGCGGATTGTTATTGGACTTATCCACAACTGAGAAAGTGGGGGAGGTAGTCGGATTGGCTGGGTCGACTAATGTAACATTTGGGGGTGCTGCAAGATTACCACCATTAACGGTAATCGTTACCTTACCATCTGCATCTGTTGTTTGATTCATGGTCAGACCTTGCTTTTGGAGAGCGTCTGTTAATGCGTCCACTTTGCGCGTGCGCTGCTTTTCAAGGGAAGCTTGCAGCTCATTGAGTTCACGGTTCCGGCTGTCCAGCTTGTTGAATGCATTGAGCTGATCCTGCGCTGTCTTTTTCGCTGCCGGATCTTTTGCATTCTTTACAGCATCTTTCAATGTTGTCAGGGTCGTCTCACGATCCCTTCCAAAAGAGTCTGCGTTCCACGTTACACCAAGTTGTCCGTTGATAGCAGTTAAGTCTGTATTCCATTGACCGCGCTGTGTTTTCAGATCTTCAAATTTCTGGTTCAGCCCATTCAGGGAATTTACCTGATTGTTCAGGTCGTCGAGTTCCTTGCGGATCGCTGCGATCACAGGGGTATCACCCTGCGGATTGGTCAGACCACCGAGATTGATCTCGTAATCCCCTGTGTGTGCAGGATCGGGCTTGCCGTCATTCGTGAGTGGGGTGATCTCCAGCTTGTTTGCATATTCGCCATCGATCAGGGTCAGACGATCGCCGGGGGCTGCGTTCGGCATATCCAGTTCGATCTTCAGACGGTTGACAGAAATGGTGCTGGAAACTTTTTCCTCGCTGTAGGATACCTTGATCTTTGCCATCGTTGCAAGCTCATCGATCATCATATTACGCTGATCGATCATTTCCAGCGCATTGTCGCCATGGATCTGGCTCTTGCGGATCTCGATATTCAGCTTCTGGATATTGCCCAAAAGTTCGTTCACCTTGCCTACGTTCTGGTCAAATCCCTGAAGTGCATTGTTTTTCTGTGCGCTGAGATCGGCAGAGTAGCTGTTCAGAAGTGATACCAGCTTGTTGCAGGCATCACGCACCAGCGTATCGTTTTCTGGGGTAGCATTGTTTGCAAGGTTGTTGAGCTGTGTGCGGATGCTCTCGAATGCGGTGTGTACACCGTCTTTAGATACTTCGTCCAGTACGGCTTTCAGCGCATCCAGATTATTGAGCTTTTCTTCATAAAAGCCGACCTTAGAAGCTTCGTTGCGGTAGCGGATATCGAGGAACGGGTCACGGATCTGGCTTACGCTGGTGACCAGCGAGCCCATGCCGATGCGAACATCCGTAGAGCACGCATAACGATCCGCTGTACCGCCGTACAGACTGACCTGATTGATACGCTGACGGGTATAACCGTTGGTGTTGATGTTTGTGATATTGTTTCCCGTGATATGCAGACCTTGCTGGCTCGAGCGGATGCCGAGCTTGGCCATCGAGAAACCGCCAAAAGTTGAGATCATATTGTTTCCTCCGTGTTGTTAGAGATGGCTCAGGCCTTGATATCCGTGAAGCTGCCCTGTTGCGGTCTTGGGCTTTGTGCCTGCGGTGCCGCTTTGCCTGCCTCATCGAGCGCGTGCTCGATCTCCTGCAAGGTCGTTTCCAGAATTGCGCGAGATGCCGCAGCCGCACTGGCATACAGCTCATAAGCTGCTCGGAATTTCTTCATGGCAGGTGCGATCAGCGCACGATCCGACGGGGAAAGATGATCGGGGATCTCGCGCAAGGAAACCGAACCCAATCCAAGGGCATTGGAAAGCTGATCCTTTTTGCGCTGCATGCCGCGGATCTGCAAAGAAAACGCCTGTTCACGCTGCATGCAGTGTTCCAGTGCCTGTAGATCATCCTGATTCGTTGCTTGGACTTTTTCCTGCTGTATTACGCTAAGCTGATCGAATAACTTTGCAAAGTCATCAAACAGCTTACCAAGTTCTTCAATATGCGTCATAAGTGGGTCACCTCGTCAGAGTAAAATGCGGCGCACGATTTCGTCTATATCGATTTGATACTTTCCGGCAGCGACCTGATCATGGAGCGACTGGATATCGCCTGTTGTCGTAGCAGTACGCACTTCCTGTGCGACACGACTGGTCATTTCAAGCGCGAAAGATTGCTCTGGGGATAAGTTTGTATGCTGCAGGGTAACTTTGTCAAAATTTTTGACATCTTCACGCTGCGGTTCATGCCCAATGCGCTCTCCAGAACGGATCATGCGTGGGGATATAGGCGATACATAGTTATTGAGGATCTGCATAGGATCACTCCTCTCAAAGATAGTAGATCGCTGAATACACTATAAATATCGTACATTTATAGGGAAATATAAGAGGCTATTTGAAATTTTTCTAAATAGAGGATGCAAAATTTCATGGCAAGCAATTGCAGAAAATTTGCTTTCTCTATCAGAAAAGACACAAATAGCCTGATTTACGTTCCTATGGAAGATGGTGTGTGGGGATACTGCCTTATAAGGTGCTGAGATGGCGCAGAAGTGTGTCCGAGATGCGTTCCAAAGGCTCCTGACGGCACACACCACCGATTTTATATGCCTCCATCGGCATGCCGTAGACGACTGAGCTGGCTTCGTCCTGCCCGATGGTGAATGCGCCGCGTCTGCGCATTTCGAGCATACCGTTCGCGCCATCCCGACCCATACCGGTCAGGATGATGCCCACCTGCTTGCACTTGACCGACTGCGCCATGGAGTGGAACAGCACATCGACCGAGGGACGATGACCGCTCACCTTGGGTTCGTTCTGGCAGGATACCGTGTAGCCCGTGCCCGTATGAACGACCTTCATCTGCATATCCCCGGGGGCGATCAGCACAAGGCCGCGCTGGATGCGGTCGCCGCTCTTGGCTTCGCGCACCTCCATTTTGCAGATGCGGTTGAGGCGTTCTGCATACATCCCCGTAAAGCCGACCGGCATGTGCTGAACGATGACGATGCCGGGTGTGTTGGCAGGCAGATGGCGCAGGACTTCTAGGGTCGCTTCCGTGCCGCCGGTCGATGCGCCCAGTGCGATGATGACATCATCAAGGGACTTGCTCGTTAAGGGGGGCAGGATGGATGCCGGATGGGCGCGGCGCGTCATTTGGATCGATTGTGCCGTGCGTACATGGGCGCGGGAGGCGGCGCGGACCTTGAGCGCGAGTTCGCGCTGGAACAGATCCACGCTGCTTGGACGTGACATATCCGGCTTGCGCACAAAATCGACGGCACCGGCAGACAGCGCATCGAATACGCGCAGGTTCAGAGAAGAACAGACAACGACTGGTATCGGATGCTGCGGAATGTATTCCTTTAAAAAATCAAGGCCGCTCTGACCGGGCATCTCAACATCCAGCGTCAGTACATCGGGCTTGAGCTGCTCGATCTTGCGGCGTGCATCTGAGGTGTTGATTGCGTAGCCAACGACTTCCAATCGTGCATCACGCGCGAGACCATCGGCCAGCACGCGGCGCGCGATGATGGAATCATCAACGACCAACACGCGGATTTTATTCTCAGTTTGCATAACATACAGGTCCTTTCATAAAACAGATCCGCCTCGCTGAGCTACAATGAAAATTGCCCGTGCGTAAAGCGTCGGGCAATGGGAGGGTCTCATGCCTTGCGGTAGGTGGCAGGGTGCAGGTACTGATACGGGCTGCTGTCCTTATTGATCGTTTCCGAATGCCCAATGAGCAGGTATCCACCGGGAACGGTCGCGTCATAAAACCGCCGTACCAATGCGTCCTTTGTCGGCTGATCGAAGTAGATCATGACATTACGGCAGAAAATAACATCAAATTTCAAACGGAACTGGATCGGGTCCATGAGATTGAAGGTGCGGAAGATCACGTTTTTGCGGATGCTCGGTGCAACGGTGTAAAGGGAACTTCCGGGATCCTTCGTGAAGTATTTCTGCCGCCAGACCGGCGGGATATCGGGCGGCAGATCGTAGGTCGCTTTCTGCGCAGCGGCCAATACACGCTGAGAGATATCGGTCGCGAGTACACGCGTATCCCATTGACCTGCGGAAGCCCCCAGATAATCCATCAGGATCATGGAGATATTGTAGGGCTCCTCGCCGGAAGAACAGCCGGCAGACCAAATGGACAGCACCCGATCGCGTTGATGACGGCGCACCAACTCGGGGAGGATGGTATTCTTGAAGAAATCGTAATGGGTCTGCTCACGCATGAAATAGGTATAGTTCGTGGTCAGTTTATTGAGCAGCAGCTCCATATCCTCCTGCGTTGCCGCAGTGAGGATATGGTCAACATAGCTGCTGAAATCCGTATAGCCCTGTGAAGCGATCGTTGTGGACATACGGCTCGTGATCAGCTGACGCTTATGCGTGAGGTCGATCCCAAATTTGCTTTTGATAAAACTAGTCAGGCGGTGGAAGTCGCGATCGGAAAGATCAAACATACAGTTCCCTCCGAAAAATCACACTTCATTGATCATGCGTGCACAATCCAGCACGAGCATCGTATCACTGCCGTCTGCAAGAGAGATCATGCCGCTGACAAGCTGCTGATCGCTCACCGGACCGGTAGAAATTTGCGTTTCATCGATGTCGACCATCTGCGCAACACGATCGACCAGGATGCCGATGTGTGTGCCGTCGATATCCAGCACGATGATGCATACCGTGCTGTCATCGTGTTCGGCAGACGGATGCCCGATGCGCAGCCGGGTGTCGATGATGGGGATGATCTGACCGCGCAGGTTGATGATGCCTTTGACATAGTCCGGGGTCATCGGCAGGGAAGTGAGGGCGTGGTTGATGATGATCTCGACCACATAAGAAGCGTTGACGCCGAACAGGAGATCATCTGCCACGAAGGTCAGATATTTCGTCATCAGCGTATCTGCATGAACGAGTTCTCCAGTCAGTGCATCGATCGTCATATCCATGGATTCAGTAGACATAGGTGTCGTCTCCTCTCTTTCTTGGGCTTAATGCAGCATATTGCCGTTTTGTGCAGCCATATACAGGTTGGCAACATCGAGGATGATGCTGATATTGCCGTCGCCCATGATCGTACAGCCGGTGATGCCCGAATTTTTGATGTTGAAGTTGTTTAAGTAGGAAGGCAGCGGCTTTACAACGACCTGCTGCTCGCCAAGCAGCTCATCAACGAACAGACAGTAGGAGAGTTCGCCGGAATCTACCCATACCAGAATGCCGTCCTCGATGTTTGTGATCTCGGTATCGATCTGGTACAGATCGTGGATGCGCACGATCGGGTAGAAGCTGCCCATGCGGTTGATCATCTCGCCGTGGTTGGCATCGTGGATGACCTCGCCTTCGGAAACCTTGAAGGACTGACGGATATTGTGGATCGGGATGGTGAAGATGGATTTGCCGACAGACAGTTCCATGCCGTCAACGATCGCCAGCGTGAGCGGGATCTTGAGGGTCACGCACATGCCCTTTCCGATCTCGCTGGAGATGGAGACCGTACCGCCAACGCTTTCTACGTTCGCCTTTACAACGTCCATGCCAACACCACGGCCAGAGTATTCGGTCACTTCCTTGTTGGTGGAGAAGCCCGGTGCCATCAGGAACGCAAGGATCTCCTTATGCGTGTATTCACTCTCAGGCTTGGTCAGCAGACCGTTCTTGCGTGCCTTCGCCAGGACGCCCTCTGGGTTAACACCCTGACCATCGTCCTGAATGGTGATGATGACTTCGCTTCCGGTATGCGCAGCGGACAGTGTGATGGTACCCTGTGGGTCCTTTCCGGCTGCGATGCGGTCTTCTACGTTCTCCTCCAGACCGTGATCCATGGAGTTGCGCACGATGTGCATGATCGGGTCTCCGATGCTGTCAACGATGGACTTATCGACTTCGGTATCCTCGCCCTCGATCACCAGACGCGCCTTCTTGCCCAGCTTCTGGGACATATCACGCACGATACGCTTCATCTTCTGGAAAGTACCCGAAACAGGCACCATACGGATGGACATACTGATATCCTGCAGTTCATCGGTGAGCTTGCGCAGCTGACGCGCGGACTTTGTGAAGTTGTCCAGCTTGAGACCGCGGATATCGGGAGAGGAGGTCACCATGGATTCGGTGATTACGATCTCACCAACGATCGCCATGAGGCTGTCCAGCTTGGACAGGTTGACGCTGATGAGGCTCTGTTTGCTGGCTGCCGTGCGGTTCGCGCCTGCGTTCGTGGGCGTGCCGCCGCTTACCGCCGGATGCACCGGTGTATCGGCAGGAGCCGGTACCGGATCTTCCTTGACGGTGTTGAGAGCCGGAGCCGGTGCGGGAGCAGCCGATTCCGGAGCTTCTGCATCGGTATCCGCGAGAACTTCGTAGGTCTGGATGTTGCTTGCACCCTTTACAACTTCGATCGCAGCCTGAAGTGCTTCTGAACTGGTGAAGTGGAGCAGGAAGCCCTTGTCCACGATGATGGACGCGGAGTCCGGATTGCTGTCTACATCGGAAGGCTCATAGGTGGGGTCAAGACCGGCCTCTGAGAGAGAGGTGACGAGCATGAAGGCACGCAGGTTTTCCATGCCGCAGCCCTCATCAAAAAAGACATGCAGGATGTGACCTGTGCTCGAAGCAGAGGCAGCCGGAGCGGCTTTTGCCGGAGCGGCCTGCGCGGCTGCATTGCCGCCTCCGTTAATTTTCTGCATAAAACTATTAATATCTGAGAGGAACGTGTCGATATCATCAGAAAGGGGTTCGCTGTTTTCGATCTTCTTGACTTCGGAACGGAAAAAGTCCGTCGACAGGAACATGAGATTGAACAGTTCGTGGTGAAGATCCTCCGGGATCGCATCCATGGAATGTTCACGGATGACGAAAAACAAGTCCTCGATGCGATGTGCGATCGTGGTCAACGCCTGAAATTCCATCATGGCGGATGAGCCCTTGAGTGTATGCATGATGCGGAAGATCTCGTTCACATCATCTTCAGTAAAAGTATTTGCCTGTTCTGAGTTCAAAAGGATCCCATCGAGCTGCTCGAGCAGGGTGTTTGTCTCGTACAGGTACATTTCCAATATATTATCGTTGCCATTATCCATTAAGGAACACCGCCTTTTCGTATAGTCTCTTTTTAATATCGTCCAAAACATACGGAAAATTAAGAGTATACTTTAAAGAAAATATAGGATTTATGCGGTTTATTTTCTCTTGCCCGGATGGGCAGTGGATTGGTGCGAAGAAACGGAGCGATCTATGGCAGATATTATGAAAGTTACAACGCCGACGACGGGGTACGAGAACACCAGTCCGAGGCAGAATCCGATCACGCCAGGGGATACGCAGATTCAAAATGTCGTAACGCCCAATCGTGTCAGCCGACCGGACGGAAAAACCGATCAGCAGGGCGCAGACAGCAGCGGATATTTACATAGATATGATTCAAATTTTGAGAGTTTCATTCAGCAGCTGCGCCAGACCCCGACGCTGACGGATACGATGTCTGCCCTCCTGCTTGGGCGTATGCAGACTTTGGTGTCTTCCGGCTTGTCTGCAGATATGGCGCAGGAGCTTGCCCAGTTCCTGAAAATGCTCACGATGGATCAGTCACAGCTTTTGATGTTTTTGAAACAGCAAAGTATGTCCTCTGTGCGCTTCAAGGGTGCGTTTTTTGATATCCTGCGTGAGATCTTCAACGGCTCGGAAATGCCGGGCATGAAGGGGGATATCCTTCAGTTTCTTAAAAAATACAATGATATGGCATCGACAGAGCATATCTCCAAAAGTATGCAGAGCATCCTCCAGCGCATGGCGGACGCAATGCCCAATTCCGCACGCGGCGGACTGAATGATCTGGCAGCACAGCTGGCAAAGGCACTGCAGCGCGGGGATCGTCAAGGGGCAATGTCTATTTTGCAGAATGGGATCATGCCCTATATGGGGAACTATGTTTCGCGCACCCATGATATGGGACTTTCCCGCACGCTGCTGTCCATGCTGACCCTGCAGATCGCACGCTATGAAAACGGTTCGGAAGAGTCTATGTTACAGGCGTTCCGTCAGCTGGGCGGTTATACTGCGATCCGAGACCGCTTGGGCGGTCTCGATGACAACAGTCTGCTGCTGCTTTTGCGCAACAGTGAATTTGAACAGGCCTCCAGACAAGATATGCTGATGGATTCTCTGCTCAAGATGGCAGAGCGTGCCTTGCGCGGCGAAGGCGGACTGGAAGCGCGGCAGGCGTTTGAAGCGGTGATGCAGGCACTGCTCCTCAATCAGAGCGTGTATATGCCGCTGACGCATCTTATGATCCCGCTCGAATGGAATGGACGCATGATGTTTTCTGAGCTTTGGATCGATCCGGATGCAGACAACAGCCAGCGCAATGGCGAAAAGAAGGAACGCTCGGTGCGCATCCTTGTCAAGTTCGATATTCAGGATCTTGGATTGTTCGATACGGTCATTGAACTGCACGGAGAAAAGGCAGTGGATCTGCGCATTGCCTATCCCGAGAAGCTGTCTCCGGCAAAGAAAGTGATCCAGTCCAGCGTGAGCAATATCCTGCATAAATGCGGTTTGGAACCCAAAAATGTTATCGTAGATACCATGCGGCAGCCGATCAGTCTATCTGAAGTGTTCCCGCGGCTATATGAAAGGAAGAACAGCATCAATGTCAGCATCTAGTCAGCGTGCGGTCGCGCTTAAATACGAGAATGGAGAGGCTGCCCCCATCGTGGTGGCAACAGGCATGGGATATATGGCGGAGCGGATCGTGGACATTGCTTCCGAAAGCGGTGTCCCCATCTATGAGGATAATTCGCTCGCCACGATGCTCTCTCAGCTCGAGCTGGGAGCCGAGATCCCACAGGAGTTATATACTGCGCTTGTTGAGATCTATGTGTATTTCCTGAATTTTGATCCGTCTCAGCCGGATGGAAAGCGAAAGATACAGCCAATGGGTTCAGAGGTGATGGATGATGTCAAGGCAGATTGAAGAAGAAACCAAATGGATGCTGTTTGATCCTGCTTATACACTGGTTGCGCAGGGTGAACTGGAAAGCAAGCGAGGTGACTGTGTTGCCGTACTGCGTCCAGAAGGTGGAAAAGATAAGATAAAAGAAGCCATGCAAATGCGGATCGTGTTTTTCAGTTGGATCGAGGATCCTGATCTGATCTATCGGGGAGAGGTCACATCAAGACGCGGCGGCCGCCTTTATCTGGAAAATGTAACACGCATGACACGGGATACGGGACACCATCTGCGTGTGCGTATGGAATTCAAAAGTAAGGTGCTTTACTATGCAGGAGATCGAAAGATACACGCAGCTCCACTTACATCATTTGACCTCAGTGCAGGCGGCATTGCATTTTTCTCTTCGGCAGAACTGGAGATCGGACAGGAATGTGAGGTCGTGATCCCCGTCACGGCAGAAATGCTGGTGGTACGGATCAAGATCCTGCGCACGGAGATCGAGGATGCAAAGAAATGGAAGTATGCAGCACGTTTTCTGGAACTTTCCAATGAGGAAGAAACGATGATCCGGCAGGCGATTTTTAGTGAGCAATGGCGGCGCGGCAAATGCCGCCTGCTGTCTGGAACTTATGAAGGGAGATAAGAATATGACGAAGCAGAAATCACGCTGGCTGTCCGGTTTGGTGGCGGCGGCTATGCTGTTTACCAGCCTTGCGGTACCAATACCGGAACACACAACGGCATCTGCGCATTGGGCTGACCCGTCCCTTACAAAGCTCAGGGATTGGGGCGTTATGCGCGGCGATCAGAACGGCAGCATGGAGCCGGATCGCAATATCACGCGTTCCGAATTTGTATCTATGGTAAACCGTGCTTTTGGCTATAAAAAGTTGGGGAAACAGCCATTTAAGGATGTTAAGGGAACAGAATGGTATGCCAATGAGATCAATATTGGATTCAATCAGGGCTACTTCAAGGGTTCGAGCAAGAATACGGCAAGCCCGAACGATCCGCTGACCCGTGAAGAAGCAGCGGTGCTCGTTGGACGCAATCTGATGCTGACGCCTGATGAAAGCGAGAACATGCAGTTCAAGGATGGCAGGAATCTGAGTGCATGGAGCCGCGGCATCGTGACAGCGGCTGCAAAGAAGGGCATCCTGAGAGGCGAAACGGATGGTTCGTTCCGTCCGCAGGCTGCAATCACCCGCGGCGAGGTCGCAAGTATGCTGGAACGCACCATCGGTACGCCCGTCAATCAGTCGGGCAGCCGCAGCCTCGGTATGGTGCATGGCAATGTCATGATCTCGGCACCGGATGTGGAGCTGAGCGATACGGTCATCAATGGTGATCTATACATTACGGCAGGTGTCGATCTGGGCTTTGTGAAGCTGAACAATGTGCGCGTCACAGGGCAGATCATTGCAGCCGGTGCCGGTGTCAGCAACAGTGAGGCGAACAGCATCACCCTGCGCAATACCAAAGCCGGTGAAATGATCATTGACAGTCCGAACAATGTTGCCATCAGTGTGCGTGCAGACGGTGAAACGAATATCGGTAAGACCTTTGTGCGTACCAGTGCATATCTGGAGGATATGTGTTATGGCGGAAACGGCTTCCAGATGATCGAGATCGACGGGGAAGAAGGTACACGCGTCGATCTCACCGGAAACTTTAAGGATGTCGTTCTGAAGGCTTCGAAGGGTATGGTTGCACTGGGCCGCGGTACGATCAAAAAGCTGTCCGTCGATGAGAAGGCATTCGGCGCAATGGTCAATATCGATGAAGATGCAGTCATCAATGAGCTGTATCTGGACACCGGCACGACCGTGACGGGCAATGGCGATGTAGGATATGTCAAGATCAATACGGAAGGCACCACGATGACCATGCTGCCGGACAAGATCGAGATCCGTCCGGGCATTATAGCGACAGTAGCAGGTCAAAAGATGACCAGTAAGGATGCGCTTCTGGCTTCGTCCTATCCGCATATCCGTGCAGGATATCCAAAGGTCAATGATATCGCACCGAATGCAGCCAATGCGCTCGTCAATACCAATAAGACCGGTACGATGTATTGGGGCATCACATACAAGGAAGACAATGCGCTGTCGTCTGAGGAGTTGATCACACCGCCGAGTTATGGCGCAAAGGCACTGACCAGCGGACAGACCAAGATCCAGCAGGCAGAAACAGATATCAAGACAGCGATCTCCAGCCTGAAGACAGATACAGAATATACATTGTCTGTTGTTCTAAAGGATACGCGTGGCAATGTCAGCCAGCGCAAGGCACGCACGTTCCGCACACCGGATAATACGATCCCGAATTTTGCGCAGGGGTATCCGCGCATCGTCAAGGACGGTTATGTCGATGATGACCACACCAAGGACTTTTATACACAGGTCGAGGCTGTCATCACCAAGAACAGCACCCTGTACTATGCAGTCTATAATAAGGGACTGCCTGCGCCGACGCTGGACGAGCTGCGCACCCAGACCATGTCAGGTCATGTCAAGGGCGCGAACGACAAGCTGGAAGTTAAGAAGAATGAGCCGAAGCTGTTCGAAATCAAAGGACTCAAGGAGCAGACCGAGTACGATCTGTACCTGATGGCGACCGATGGCATCAACCACTCACCAGTCAAGAAGCTCAGCTTCAAGACGAGCGACCTGACGCCACCGGAGTTCAACGACAAGTATCCAAAGAGCGACAATGCCAAGGAGAAAAGCGTAGACATCGTATACAGTATAAATGAGGATGCAACGGTTTACTGGGTCGCTGTCAAGCGCGGTGAAACCTATCCGGTTCCGCCAGAGGAGTGGGAAGGCGGCGATGTTCCGCTTGATTCTGATGAAGCAAAATTTCAGGTCATGTCGGGCAGCAATGCAAAGCTCAAGGGCAAAGCCAATGCTTCCAAGGATAAGGAAGGCAAGTTTACAGTTTCCAATCTCGAGATCCAGACGGGTTATGATGTTTATCTACTTCCGGTCGATAAGGCAGGCAACAAGGCAAAGAAAGTGGTAAAGATCCAGATCAAGACCCTTGATGTGATCCCACCGACTGCAGAACTGAAATTTGAACCGGATGTAAATGGTCAGCCGCTTGTAGAATCGGATATCAGCATCGTATTCAATGAGGAGATCCGTGTTGAGGTCGATGAAAAGGGCAAGCGCGTCACACTGCATGATTTAAAGGGTCAGGAGCTGCTTGATGCAGTCAATCGAAACTTTAAGTTTATTGATGTGGAAAGCCAGACCGACGAGCCTGTAAAAACCAAGTTCACGGCAGAGAATGTGATCTGTACTTTACAGGAAGGACAAACTGTCCTGACCTTCAAGGGCGGTGACAATGACAATGCAAGAGCGTTGGAGCTGGTTGGGGGAAATCGCTATAAGGTACTTTTAGGCCGTGGTATTTACGATACCTCCAATAACCGCCTGGATCCGAAGTCTGGTGTTTTGGAGTTTACGACGGTATTCTCTCGAATCGTGCAGACTGAGATAAAAAATCATCCGGATGAATGCAATATGGCGTTTGAATTACGTCCACAGTCTACAAAGGTATCCCCGAATATTTTCTTCGACCTGATCCTGTGGTCGGAATCGAACATTGAGTTTACATTAAAGCAGAAGATCCCCAAGGAAAATGAATCTGATCTGGACGGATGGGAAGATGTTCTGAATTCGAAGGGGGATCCGGTTACAGGTAAAATCGGCAAAAATGCTGCAATCTCTTTGTATGCATTACTTTCAAAAGCGGCAAAGCCAGATTTGAAAAAACCGGAATTTCTAAAGCTGCAAGATTTTAAGACCATTCGATATGCAATTCAGGTCACCAAGCTCAATGGAAAGCCGGCGGATGAAGGCAATGAAATTGTAAATATCTACTCTGTACCCGTCGCAGGCACTTATACTGATATTGAAAGCCTTTCGAGAAATCCGGATAAGACATGGAAAGATCTGGTAGGGAAAAAAGTGATCTTGATCGGTACACCTCCAAGCTTACTGATGTATACGGTGCTGACGGATACGATTACACCGAGCTTTGTAGATCAAACGCCGACATTCGAGCCGGGTGACTCTGTCATCAAGCCGACGGTACAGGTCGATCGTCGGGCGACGCTGTATTATATTGCAGTTCCAGAAGGGAAGATTCCGCTGAAAGCTCCAGATGGAACCCCGATCCCTACTACGAACCCTCCGAAAAATGGTACAGACAATCCGGATGGTTTACATCCGAAGCTTGGAAGTCCGATTGCAGACAACATCATGGATCCTAATTTTGCATTGGGTATCGACGGGGCTGTTCAGGGAACATATGCAGGACCCAACAATACTGGAATTGAACCACATACAATGGCTACGTTCAAAATTGAGGGATTGAAGCCGAAGCAGACCTACGATATCTTCTTTGTACTCAAGGGCGTTCCCCAGACACCTTCACCGGTACATTGGTATCAGCTGCGTACAGATGATGTCACAACACCGGATCTGGAGCTGAAAAATAAGAATTCACTCAAGAATGGCGCGGTCGTCTCCGCTCATGTCAGTCAGAATGCACAGATCTGGTGGAAGCTGTATGCAACGCAGGATCTGCCACCTGCAATCAAGGACGGACTTGAGCCTAAAAATAACGATCACTTTGCGAAATCAGGCGAATTTTCATTGGATCCAAAAGATCCGGTTAAACCACCATATACATCAGACGACCAGAAGAAATGGATCGCAGTTGCACAGCTCGTTCAGGGTCAGCAGGGCAGTGACGGCAGCCATAGTCGAGGTGTTTTGAATATTTCAGGTAAGCAGCTGGATGCTCAAGGCATGATGACGGATGATATCATTCTGGATGCGCTGGAAAATAAGCAGTCCTATACGATGGTTGCATTGGCGCAGAATGAACTGGGTGGTAAGTATATCCTGTATCGTCTGGATCGAATCCGTCCAAAGGATGGAAGTGCGCCAACGATCCTCAGTGTTTCGGGCGCAAAGCCTACGCGGAGCGGCAAAGGTACTTATAGCGGAAAAATCATGGTTTCTTTCTCTGAACCACTGTACTATAAGAAAGATGCAGAGGAAGATACTGCTTACAAGGTGGAAAGACCTAACCTTGATGGCACAGGAGACTTTAGTATAGAATTGATAGGCGATCCAGGTAGTATGGAATTAACTGCTTTTAGAAATCAAAAGACGGTTGTATATAGTTATACAAATCTGCGAGTAGGACAAGGTTTCCGCTTTGACTATGTTATTTGTGATCAGACAGGTAACAATGCAGGTGAATTTAGCTTAGTGCTTCAAGATGGCATTTTCCAAGAAGCGGATGGAAGCTTGAGCCCTGGATTTGTTGCGCGTTTTCAGGAACAGAATGGCGTACCGCAAGAGGGCGGCATTGCTGTTGTACAAAGAATCCCATAAACAAAGCAAAAAAGGCAGGACACCGCAAGGTGTCCGCCTTTTTGCAGGATAGGAAAACGGGTAAAAGAGTAAAAGAAGATTAAGGAAGGAACGTGCACTTTGTGAGGCTGAAAATTAGAAAAATACAGCATAAACTGGTTGCGATCCTCGTTTTGACCGTTGTAATTGCTGCATCTGCGATCGGTTTGTTGGGGGTAGGGGTCACCAGATTTTCTACCACAAAGGCGATCCGCTACAACGCGGTCGAAACTGCAAAGGTCGCAGCACTTGCGGCACAGAATATGGTCTCGACCTATACCGGTATCATTGCAGAGATCGGACAAAATCAGATTTTATCCGATCCAACTGTTCCGGCAGAACGCAAGCAGGCATTTTTGAATGAGCGTGTGCAGGCGTATCGGATGCGCTCGGCAGGCTATACGGATATCCATGGATTGGATACCGTCAATCAGGTGAATCTGTCTCAGGAGATCTGTTTTCAAAAGGCGATGCAGGGGCAGGTTTACATTACGTCCCCCTATATTTCGCCCAATGGGCAGGATGCCTACTTGATCGTGGCGGCTCCGATCCGCCGAGCGGGACAGATCACCGGCGTGGTGTATTTCCGCTGTGATGCTGAGGCCCTGCAAGCGATCGTAGAGGATATCGCGGTAGGAGAATCGGAAAATGCAGAGTCATATATCCTCGATCAGACTGGTACGGTGATCGCGTCTCCTCACATGGAGGCCGTGATCAATAAGGAAAATTCGATCATGGAGGCGGCAAGCGCACCAAAGGATAAGGATCTGCAGGCACTCGCAGCGATCGAGCAGGCTATGCTGCGCGGCGAGACCGGACTGGGTGAATATGAATATACCGACGGTACACATTATATGCAGTCCTATGCGCCGATCGAGGGAACAGACGGATGGAGCATTGCAGTGACCATCGATATGGCGGAATTCATGCATCCGGCGCAGGTTGGCGGCTGGATCGAACTGGGTGCGGTGCTCCTGCTCATCCTCATTGGCAGTGTGATCGCTGTCTGGATCGGTAAGTCCATGGGCGTTCCGCTGGGCTCCTGTGCGTCTCGTCTGGGGCAGCTAACAGAGGGCGATCTGCACAGCCCGACCCCAACGGTCAAGGGACAGGATGAAGTGCATCGGCTGTCCTCGTCCATTGAACAGATGGTAGATGGACTTGCGCAGATGATCGAGGATATCAGCGAGGCACTGACCAAAATGGCACAGGGCGATCTGGGGCGGTTGGAGCAGGATGCGGCATATCCGGGCGATTTTGCACAGCTCAAAAGTCAGGTCGAGATCATACATCGACAGCTGAGAGAAACCATCGGCGGTATCATACGCGCAGCCGATCAGGTGGCACTGGGTGCGGAGCAGGTCGCAGCGGCAGGCAGTGAGCTTGCAAGCGGTTCTTCTGCGCAGGCAGGCACGATCCAGGGATTGACCATACAGATCTCAGAGTTGGCAGATAAGGTCAGTCTCACAGCCAAGGATGCACGCAGCGCAAATGACAGTTCACACATGGAGCAGCAGATGCTGGTCAACGGCATTCGCTCCATGGGGGATCTGGTGGAGGCGGTCAACGAGATCGAGCACAATTCGGATGAGATCGTTAAGGTGCTCAAGGCGATCGATGATATCGCGTTCCAGACCAATATCCTGGCACTCAATGCAGCAGTGGAAGCGGCGCGCGCAGGTCTGGCCGGCAAGGGCTTTGCTGTGGTTGCGGATGAGGTGCGTAATCTGGCAGGTAAAAGTGCAGAGGCAGCGAAGATCTCAGCCCAGCTCATCAACCGTTCGGTAGAGGCATCGCATCGTGGTACGGAGCTTGCAGAGGTCACCTCCAAGGCACTGGAAAGAGTCATGGCAAGTGCAAATGAGGTCGCTGAGCATATCCATCATATCTATGAGGAATCCCAGCAGCAGGCGCAGTCGGTTCAGGAGATCAACACAAAGGTTTCGCAGATCTCGGACATCGTACAGTCCAATTCCTCCGCGAGCGAGCAGAGCGCGGCAACCGCAGAGGAACTTTCTGGACAGGCAGAAGAAATGAAACGCCTGACCGGGAAGTTTAGACTGGAGAATTTTGAGTAATTATGATACAATAAAACCATTGGAATCTAGGGGCTATCTGAAAAGTCGAAATTCTAGTCTTTTTCCACAGTACATGGCATCTGCTGCGTTGAAAATACTTGGAATCCACCAAGGATTCCTGCGTTTTTTGCCTTGCATCTGCACACGCACTGCGAAAAATTCGTCGATTTCTTTGTTTTCAGATACGCCCTAGAAAAGAAAGGAGAGAGCTGTTTGAAAGTACAAAATAACTTGATGATGGACTGGGCGATCAGAGGGCTGGCTGCCCAGCAGCTCCCACAGACGGGCAGCATCGATTCCTTTGCACGGATTCTGGCAGAGCGTATGGGGAATGATAGACCGCAGATCTCGTCCGGAAGCAAAAGTATGGACGAAATGTTTGAACGTGCATCCAGAGCAACCGGAGTTCCCGTCAATCTGCTCAAGGCCGTTGCAAAGACAGAGTCAGATTTCGATCCCAATTGCGTATCCCATGCCGGTGCTATGGGCATCATGCAGCTGATGCCCTGCAATGTGGAAGAATACCATGTAAAAGATCCATTTGATCCCGAGGAGAACATCATGGCAGGGGCACAACAGCTTGCGGACCTGTTTCGTAGATATGATGGAGACCTCACCCTGACGCTTGCAGCATATAATGCAGGAAGCGGTAATGTGGCAAAGTATGGCGGTGTGCCGCCGTTCAAGGAGACACAGAACTATGTGCGCAAGGTCACTGCACTCGTAGGGCAGGATATCACCATCCCGACCGCACGCAATACAGTAACAGGTCACGGTCAGGGGCTTGGTGGTGAATTGCCGATCGTCACGATGGATGCACTGCTGGAAGATAAGATGCAGCAGCTCATCTATATGATGGCACAGGGAATGAAGTACAGCCTGCCTATTCTCGATTTGTCAGAGGATACCAGCCCGTTTTATCTGTAAATCCAAAGAACTGCCCAAGGGCAGTTCTGAGGCTGTCGAAAAACTTCGACAGCCTTTCCAGGGGGATCCGATCCCCCTGGAT
>JAHHRO010000003.1 GCA_020025755.1 Butyricicoccus sp.
AAATCCATCTCCAAAAAGGGCTGTACAATTCCGCCTGTGGCGGAGTTCATACTTTCACGCTCTCTGGGGCATTGCCATTGTTCACCGGATGGAAGGGAGTGTTGGATTCACAAGGATAAGAACCGTAAGGTTCTATTCCTTGTGTCTCCGTCGCGAGACCGCGACACGTTACTCTTTGCTTTTAAGCAAATTCTTTTAGCAGAAAGAAAAATCCTACAGACGTTCCAAAAGCATTTGCCCTTTGCTTTCTAAAAGCAAGAAAAAATCTGCCGCCTATGATTTCTCACAGACGGCAGACCCACATTCTTTTCTTTTTACTTACAGTTCTTTTGCAACCTGATATCCCTGCGTGATCGCATCCTTGATATTGCCGATCTGCTGCGCATCCCCAATGAGGTGATAGGTCACACCACTCTCTTTCAGCATTTCCTCAACTGCCGAATCCGGACGATAGCCCATCGCCAATACCAGAGTATCTGCGTCGTCGATGCAGTATGTCTCCCCGTTCTGGGTATAATAGATCTTGTCTGCCTCTACGCGCTCCACCTTTGCCTTGCAGTGCATCTCCACGCCTTTTTTCATCATGCGCTGCACCAGCAGACTGCGACCTGGACCAGATTCCTGAAGCATGATGCCCTCTGCCATTTCCAGCAGCACGATCTCACGGTTCTTCGGGAACAGGTCATTGATCAGCGGCGCAAGATAATCCGCCGTCTCACAGCCGACCGAGCCACCGCCGACTACAACTACCTTGCGTCCGGCAAATGCCTTGCCTGCCAGAATATCATCCGCTGTGACACAGTGCTTGAAGCCCGTGAACGCAGGAAGTACGAGCGGCAATGCCCCCGTGCCTGCGATGACCTCATAACCGGCAAACTCACCTGCCAGCATTTCCTTCGTGACCGCACAGCCCGTGCGCACCTCAACGCCTGCACGCTCCAGCTTGTGCTCCATGTACTGAATCACCTTGATAAGCTCCTGCTTGGCAATCGGTACTGCTGCGATCTTGACCAGACCGCCCAGCGTATCCTGCTTCTCGCACAGCACGACCTCATGTCCGCGCTGCTTGGCAACAAATGCCGCTTCCATGCCGGCAGCACCGCCGCCAATGACCAGCACCTTCTTTTTCTGTGCCGCAGGCTGAATGGTATCCTCGTTTTCCAGTTCGAGTGACGGATTGACCGTACATGCGACACGCTTGCCGAACATAATGCCGTTGAGACAGCGCAGGCAGCCGATGCAGGGACGGATCTCGTCCTCTCTGCCTGCCTGTGCCTTATTCACAAATTCCGGATCACACAGGTTTGCTCGACCGATCATGCAGATATCTGCCTTACCGTTTGCAATCAGTTCATCGGCAAACCACGGTTCGATGATTCTGCCCACCGTTGCGACCGGAATGGAGACATGCTTACGGATCTCCTCACCGACATGAGCGTGCGAGCCCATCGGCGTTCCCGGCGCAGGAATGGAGCTGCCGCGCATGATGGTCGTACCACCCGATACATGGAGAAAATCGACCCCTGCTTTCTCGAGCTGCTTTGCAACATAGATCGCATCATTGAGGTTCTGAGCACCGTCGGTGTATTCATCACCCGAAATGCGCACGTCGATAATGAAATCCTCGCCGCACATCCGGCGCACCTCCGCGATCACCTCCAGCGTCAGGCGCAGCCGTCCGTGAATATCGCCGCCGTATGCATCCGTTCTCTTGTTATAGAGCGGAGACAGGAAACCACCCAAAAGACCATGCGCATGCGCCGCATGGATCTCCACGCCGTCGCCGCCTGCCTGCTTGACGCGATACGCCGCCTCACCAAACTGCCGAATGATGACCTTGAGTTCTTCTATGGTCACGGCTCTCGGGGCTTCCTTGGCATAATAAGGGCCAACCGTGGAAGGCGCAATCAGCTGCGGTGTGCCCGGGATCGGGAACGCCATATACGCCGGATGGAACAGCTGGGGCAGGATCTTCGTGCCATACTGATGCACGGCATCCGTCAGCTTCTTCCAGCCCTCGATATAGGAATCATCACAGATGGACATATCCCCCGGCAGATAGACATAGGTCGGCTCGACCGTTGTGACCTCGGTGACGATCAGCCCCACGCCGCCCTTGGCACGCGCCGCATAGTGCGCCACCAACTCGTCGGTGACATAGCCCTTGTTCGCCAGATTGGTCGAGATCGGCGGCATAAAGACACGGTTTTTGACCGTTGTTTTACCGATCTGGATGGGTGAAAGCAAATGCTCGTATGAACTCATGTTTCTCTCTCCTTTACGCATTCCTGCGTTTTCTCTATCTCTATTGTAGCATACCCTGCATCGTTTCACCTGTTTTCTGCTGGATAACAGCTGGCATTTTTTGTCCTATTTCATCTTTCTGTATGGTATTTCGGCAAAATACAGGACTGTTTTTAACCGCTATCAGAAAGACTGCTCAGGCGGCAGGTGGAAAAGGCATGTGCCATCCGGTTTGACCTCCACGCCCTGCCACGCCTCCTTTGCCTGACAGCATACCGTGTCTCCCTCTTTCCAGAGGAGCAGCCGTTCGTCCTCATAAATGACCTGCTTTTCCTCCTCCAGCAAATGCCAAAACAGCCGCTTTTGTGCTTCGTCCAACTCCATTTTTTGATACCCCTGCCGACTGTAGCGCAGATTGTTCTGAAACTGCTTGCGGTAAGCACTCGGCAGCACGCCATATAGTTCCTTAAAGGTGGTCGTGTACGCCTTGGCGTTTGCCATGCCGCAGTCAAGTGCGATCTGCTCGATCTGATCCTTTCCCTCGAGCAGTGCTTCCAGCGAACCGCGTACACGCACATAGGACAGATACTTGATGAATGGCAGACCAGTATATTTTTTGAGCAGCTTCGAGGTGTAGGACAGGCTGAAGGAAAGCTGCTGCGCCACATCGCCCAGTGACAGCGGCTCCCGAAAATGGGTATCAATATACCGAATGGCTTTCATATAGTTTTCCTGATGCGCAGACTGCAAGGGCAGCTGTGCCATGCCCAGCGGATCGGACGAAGCCGCCACAAGCGCAAGCTCTGCCATCAGGACATTGAGCCGCAGCAGATTGCTCTTATCCTCAATGAGCATCTGAACCAGTGCCCCGATCTTGCGCTTGAGCGCGAAATATCCTGCCCTGTTCTGCCGCTCGCTGAAAACGCCTGACCGAAAGCTCTCCTTGGGATCACCCACCATAGAATCTGCCATGCGGCTGAAATCAATATGAATGGTCAGCACCATGCTGTCCTCCTGCCGCTTGGCAAGCATGTGGATCTCATCGGGCGCAATGACGATTAGTTCTCGCGCGTGAATGGTCTCTGCAAAATGCTCGGTCACCGCCTCATAGCTGCCTTGCAGCACATAGGAGATTTCCAAGCTGCTTTGTCGGGCAAAGACATCCTGCGTAAATCCATTGATGCTGAGACTGAGCGGATAGCCGAATTTTTGTCCCGAAAAATCGTAATACCCTTCCATATTCTTCATTGCTTCTCCTCCTCTGGGGCAAGGAAAGGGGGATACTGCATGGGCAGTATCCCCCTTTTCGGTATGTATCAGGAAATCAGAAATCAACTTCGGTATCGTAGTAGCAGCACTTGAGCAGCTTTTCCATTTCTTCCTGTGTTGGCTGACGCGGATTGGAGCCGGTGCATGCGTCCGCGATCGCATTCTTTGCGATCTCCGGCAGACGCTCAAGGAAGATCTCCTCAGAAACAAAGCCCTGCTCGGTCGGATAGCTGTCCGCGCCATAGTGCTGGATGCACTGCGGAATGTTCAGTGCGTCGTTCATCTTGCGCAGATGTGCAATGAGCAGCTCGACCTTCTCTGCATTGGTGCTGCCGCCCAGACCCATGTGGTCTGCAATATCGCCGTAACGTGCAGCCGCTTCTTCATTCTTTGCATTGTATGCAATGACCTTGGGCAGATACATTGCGTTTGCCGCACCATGAATGATATGTGCGCCCTGATCCTCGAAAACTGCACCGGTCTTATGCGCCATAGAGTGTACGATGCCCAAAAGCGCGTTGGAGAATGCCATACCTGCAAGGCACTGCGCGTTGTGCATGCTTGCACGCTTGTCCATATCGCCTGCATAGGAATCGGTCAGATCCTTCTGGATCATCTTGATCGCAAAGATCGCAAGCGGATCGGTGTAGTCGCAGTGTGCCGTGGAGACATACGCCTCGATTGCATGGGTCATTGCGTCCATACCAGTATGGGCAACCAGCTTCTGGGGCATGGTCTCTGCCAGATCGGGATCTACGATCGCAACATCGGGCGTGATCTCAAAGTCAGCGAGCGGATACTTGATGCCCTTCTTGTAGTCTGTGATGACCGAGAACGCGGTTACCTCGGTTGCAGTACCAGAGGTGGACGGGATCGCACAGAAATGCGCCTTCTTGCGCAGCTTGGGCAGACCGAATACCTTGATCATATCCTCGAACTCGATGTCCGGATACTCGTACTTGATCCACATTGCCTTTGCCGCATCAATCGGAGAACCGCCGCCCATTGCAACGATCCAGTCAGGCTCGAACTTCAGCATTGCCTCGGCACCGCGCATGACGGTATCAACAGACGGATCGGGCTCGATGCCGTCGAATACTTCTACTTCCATGCCAGCTTCCTTGAGGTAGGAAACCGCTCTGTCCAGAAATCCGAACTTTCTCATGGAACTGCCGCCCACGCAAACCATTGCGCGCTTGCCCTCAAATGTTTTCAGGGTTTCCAGCGTACCCTTTCCATGATAGACGTCTCTGGGTAAAGTGAATCTTGCCATAATTACGTTCCTCCATCGCTTTCGCGCTATAAAATCAATCATTGATCGCACAAGGCTCGCTGCACGGCCGCGAACATTGTCACATTTATATCAATTATAAAATCTATTTTGTGAAAAGTCAATTCTTTTTATATAAATTTCCCTTCTATTTTTGTGGATTGTTGCTTTTCCCCTTTTCTTTTACCCTTTATATTGACAGAGATATCACAATTCCTGCGCCCCTGCACACAAAAATGCCCTGAGAAAAATTTTCTCAGGGCATCAGCCTGCCTAAAAGTCTTTTCATAATTTTATTTTGGGGCGAATCTAACCCAGATTTTCAAACGCCACAGACTGTCAAAGTATTCCGACGGTCTTATGCCGTACCGCATTTTACGAGTAAGATTGTCCTTTCAGTTCCTTTAGCTGGGCAGGCGACAGACCAGTAACTTTTTGGATCTGCTCATCTGACAATGCACCCAGACCCAAAAGCTTTCTCGCTGTCTCTCTCGCATTTTCTTCATTTACCTTTTTGGTCACTTCTTCCGTAACTCGCTCTGTGACTTCTCTGGTGACTTGCTTTGTGACTTGCTTTGTGACTTGCTTTGTCACCTGTTCTGCAACTTCTCTGGCGTTCTCCTCCAGCATTTCTTCCATGATCCTGCACATTGTCCGCACTCCTTCCTGATTTTCCTTAAAATATCGTGTCCGCTCTGCAAGCTGTGCATAGTGCATCCGGTTCGGGTCACTGCAAAAGAAATCCTCCATCAGTGCCCCAAGCGGTGTCTGATCCTTGTTTGCTCCGTTTACATAAATAATATGCGCATCGTCTCCAAAGCATTTTCCCGTTTCCTGTATCACGCGCTCGATATGGTAGAGCGGCAAGCCGCCGCCCAGCACATCGTTTTCGGTGAGGAAGATCACATACGTTTCGGGCAAGACCCCATAATCCCCGTGTTCGATATTGATGTTCACATCCATCATACTGCTATGATATCGTGCACGCCGAGGGATCGCCCCTGAATCGGCACGCTGGATCTCGATATCGTAACGCCTGCCTTGTGTATCCACCGCGTAGATGTCCAAAATCACGCTATGTCCCTGTAGGTTCTTGATGCCATGCTGGGTATGTACCTGCTGAACGACCAGATCGTCCCGATCCAAAATAATACGGATCACGAGCTGGGTACATTCAATATTTTCTTCAAACACCTTAGCCATGAACGTATCATCAATCAGACGGAATCGTTTGAGACGTTCGAGCTTTCTGTCCATCGCCTGCATCGTGCTTCCCCTTTTCTCTTTCTCTTTACCCTTAGTATAGCAACTCTGTCTGCTTTTTGCAACCTCTGTAGTTCCATCCGTTTTGAGTGTGGCTTTTGAAAAAGAAAAAGAGAGGAAACGCAATCGTTCCTCTCTTTGTGGGTTTGCTCTTAAACCTTTTCTGCAACCTTTGCAGCCTTACCAACGCGGCCACGCAGGTAGTACAGCTTTGCACGGCGTACCTTACCATTGCGTACAACCTCGAACTTTGCAATGTTCGGGGAGTGTACCGGGAAGGTCTTCTCAACGCCAACGCCATAAGAGATACGGCGAACGGTCACGGTCTTGTTGATTCCAGCGTGCTTCATAGCAATGATGATGCCCTCGAAGATCTGGATACGCTCGCGGTTGCCCTCCTTGATCTTGGCATGTACCTTTACGGTGTCACCGATCTTGAGAGTCGGCAGATCGCTCTTGAGCTGCTGCTCAGACAGAACTTTTACTAAATCCATCTTTCAGTCTTCCTTTCATACTGGATATTCATAACCTATCTTTGCATTAAGGCGAACGGTTCGCCGGTAGGCAGCGGAATGTCCGTTGTTCTGCATTATTCTATCACAAGTCCTGCACCCAACGCAAGTCCTTTTTTTATTTTCAACGTAAATTTTCTGTGCAAATTTTCCTTTTTTTACAGCACACTGTACAAAAGCCTAAAAATCGGATATACTGGTACGGGGCAAAATCCCATATCTTAGAAAACAGCCGTCTCCGAAACGATGGGCACGCAGTACATGAGATACCGCTCAGAGTGCAGCAAAAGCCCCTGCGCCCCATCTTTTGTACCGCAGACGCTGTTTTCCGGTATTTTATAACAGTAAAGGAGAACTGATCGCATGTGGGCATATGAAAGTGTTTTTTATCAGATCTATCCGCTCGGACTCTGCGGCGCACCGCGCGTCAATGACGGTGTGCTGGCAGGCCGCATCAGCAAAATAGACGGCTGGATTCCGCATATCAAAAAGCTGGGCGCAAACGCCGTCTACTTTTCCCCTGTCTTTGAGTCGGACAGCCACGGCTACGACACGCGCGACTACCGCCTGATCGACCGCCGCCTTGGCTCCAACGACGAGTTCGCCGCGGTCTGTACGCATCTACACAAGAATGGCATCCGCGTGGTGCTGGACGGTGTGTTTCACCATGTCGGACGCGGCTTCTGGGCATTCGAGGACGTGCGCCGGAACAAATGGGACTCTCCCTACAAGGACTGGTTTCACATCAACTTTGACGGCAATTCCAACTACAATGACGGCTTCTGGTACGAGGGCTGGGAGGGGCACTTTGAACTTGTGAAGCTCAATTTGCAAAATCCGGTCGTCGTACACCATCTGTTCGACTGCATCCGCAGCTGGGTGGACACCTTCGATATCGACGGTCTGCGCCTCGATGTGGCGTACTGTCTGCCGCCCGACTTCCTGCACCAGCTGCGCACCTTCTGCGATTCTCTCAAGCCGGATTTCCTGCTAATCGGGGAAATGCTCCACGGCGACTATAATCAACGCGTCAACGGGGAAATGCTCCATTCCTGCACCAACTATGAGTGCTATAAAGGGCTGTATTCCTCCCTCAACTCCATGAACCTCTTTGAGATCACCCACTCCCTGCTCCGTCAGTTCGGGCCGGAAAACTGGACACTCTACAAGGGCAAGCACCTGCTCAGCTTCGTGGACAACCATGATGTGACCCGTGCCGCCTCTATCCTTACAAACCCCCGTCATCTCCCCATTCTCTATGGCATGCTATTTGGTATGCCGGGCATTCCCTGCGTATATTACGGCAGTGAATGGGGCGTAACCGGCAAAAAGGAGGACGGCGACGACGCTTTGCGCCCTGCTATCAATACCCCGATCGAAAATGAACTGACCCAATGGATTACCCGCCTTGCCCATGCCCATAAAAATTCCAAGGCACTGTGCTATGGCGACTTCAAGCAGCTTGTGCTGACCAACCGCCAGTGTATCTGGGAGCGCACCACGGACGGCGAACGCGTCCTCGTTGCCATCAACGCCGATGACCAGCCCTATACCGCGCATTTTGACGCACGCGCCGGACGCGCCGTCGATCTCATCACCGGACAGATGCACGACTTCGGCGGCGGCTCTGAGCTGCCCCCTTATTCCGTTTTCTTCTGGAAGACCGAGTGCTGACGGCGGCATCAAATCCAATCAAATACAAAGAGAAGCGGAACAGCCCCGACCTGTGTCAAACACAGGTCAGGGCTATTTATTTTGCGATCAGCACAGATCAGATATCATCAAAGAGCGACGCGCCATTGGTTTCGATCACCCGTTGATACCAATAAAAGCTGTCTTTTTTGATCCTTGCAAGATCTTTTAAATCGCCGTCATCACGATTTACATACACAAGACCATAGCGTTTCTGATATCCATTGCTGGTACTCAAAACATCGATAAAGGACCATGGCAAAAATCCCTGTACCTCCACGCCCATCTGAATCGCCCGATGGATCGCGCGCAAATGTTTTTTCCAATAGTCGATCCGGTAATCGTCATGAACACGCCCATCCACCAGAACATCCCTTGCTCCCAGACCATTTTCTGTAATCATAATCGGAATATGATATCTTTGATAGATATCTCGCAGCAAATATTCCATACCCATTGGATCGATCGTCCAATCCCAGTCGTTCGTATCTGCGTTTGGATTTTTTATATACTGATAAAAATCCGGCATCGTTTCATATGCTCCCATCTCTCCTTTCTTTCCGCTCAGGTTACTTTCCGCCTCTGTCCGCACATTGTGCGCCGCATCCGGGAAGCGAACACATTTACTTGCATAGTAATTTACCCCCAGAAAATCAAGTTTTCCCGATCGAATGATTTCCATATCATCTTTCTCAATGACGGGAGCCATTCCTTTTTCCTGCAAATAGTGGGATGCGCCAACCGGATAAGTACCATGAAAATAAATATCCAAAAAATAATGATTTTTCAGATCCTCCGCATTCAGCATTGCCAACATATTTTCAGGTGCAGAATCCAAACCATAGATCGGTGCATATCCAATCGCTGCGCCAGAACGTCCATCTGGTACAAGCTGATGGATCAGCCGGCTCACTCTCGCCTGCGCAATATTCATATGATGGTTGATCTGGAACTTGATCTGCGGATCATTGCGATACTTTTCTGGTATATAATTTTTCTTCTTCCAAAATTCCACAATGATACTCTGCTCATTGATAATGAGCCAATCCTTGATCCGGTCGCCATATCTGCGGATCAAAAATTCGCTATAGGAAACAAAATCCTCTATGCTCTGCCGACTGATCCACCCATCATACTTTTCCACCAGTGCCATTGGCATATCATAATGATAGATCGTCGGGAGGGGTTTGATGCCATTTGCAACCAATCTATTGATGAGATCATCATAAAATTCAATCCCTTTTGCATTGACTTCCCCTGTTCCATCAGGGAATATCCGAGACCATGAAAAAGAAAACCGATATGCCGTAAATCCACATTCCTTCATCAACACGATATCTTCTTTATATCGGTGATAGTGATCACTCGCTACGCTTGCGTCAGCAAATCCAGTACCTGCACTCAAAACATCCATCTGGGATCTTTTTTTCCCATCTTCCTCTGCAGCACCCTCCGCCTGATATGCACTCGTTGCAGCACCCCACAGAAATCCAGCTGGCATCTGCTTTTTATCCTGCTCCATAGTTCCTCCTTTATCCACCCATCTTCTGAAAGAACGCTTCAAATAAAACGATGAGTTTTTTTGTAATACGAACTTCGGACATCACTGTCATAAGGGTATCCTGTGCATGATTGAATAATACATTGGGCTGAAACACTTCCGTTCCGGCCATTTGATTCTGGATCACTTCGGTTTGCACATTATGTGCCTTTGAAATATACGCCTCCGCTTGTGCCACACACCGCTTTGCAGAGACAAAATCAAACTGCTCGATATGATCCATCGCCTGCTCAGCTGCATTCCTCGCATCTCCTGCCTGAATAATGATCTCCATTGCCAGCTGAACTATTTTTTCCTCCTCTTGGAACAACATATCTTCCATGACAAATTTCCCTTTCCTCATTCGCTTGCTGTAAGCTCCTCTTCGATACACTGTTTTTCATACACCTTATAGAAAGGATACCATGTCATCAGATAAACAACAAACAGAACGATATATACTGGTACTGCTCTCCAATCCTCCGTAATCATCACGCTGGAAAACGGTGCTGGGATCTGTCCGACCTGTACCATGCGTGCTGGGATATTCAGCAGGCCAAAATGCATCGTGAGCCACACAACAGCAGGTCCTACAATGCTGTTGATCAAAATCGGAACCATCAGCAGCGGATTGAACACCACCGGAGCACCAAACATCAATGGCTCATTGATATTGAACAGCGATGGCCCAATACAAATTTTTCCCATCATTTTCAATTTCCTGCTTTTCGATCCAAGCATCAGTACATTAAGCGGAAGTGTGCCGCCGCGCCCTCCCATCGTGATCAATGCCGCTGTAAATAC
The DNA here is from genome assembly GCA_020025755.1 of Butyricicoccus sp. Lineage (GTDB taxonomy): Bacteria > Bacillota > Clostridia > Oscillospirales > Butyricicoccaceae > Butyricicoccus. The sequence continues at coordinate 10,595 of JAHHRO010000003.1, forward strand.
CGCTTCACTGGTTGCGATATTGGTCGCCACTCCGCCTGCTGCCACTGCTTCTATGTTTTCTGCAATTGCTACAATAAAAATCGGTGTTGTAACCGCATTGAATACCCAACTGGAAATGCCTACCGAATAAAAAATCACGGGCACAAAGCAAATCAAAATAAATCCCGGCAGTGTCTGTGCACCTTTTTGCAGCGGCATAAACACATTCACGAGCATCTGATACACATCCAAGTCGAACGTATAAACGAGCACCATCGTGATCCCCAATGTGATCGTGATGGGAATGATCTGATTGATCCAGTCACTCACGAAATCCGGCAGTGTCGTATTATGTTCCAGCACATGCAGCTTTGCGTAAAAATGAAAGATCAGCGCAACATACAGACCCACTACAATGCCCATCAGGATGCCTGCCGGCCCTATCCTTGCATTATCGACCTGAAATATGCCCTCTACCACCTGTGGGCGACAGAACAATAGATACGCAGCAATCGAAATCAGTGCCGCATTGATCTGATACTCACCATGCCCCAATTTGATCATTGCCTCATGGGTAATCAAAAAGACTACAAAAATCGCCAGCAATCCAAAAGAAAAATTCGCAATGACACTTAAATCCGGCAAGAATTCAAAATACGAACGAAATACGTTATAGAAAAAGATCAAGGAACCTGTCAAAATAATAGGCAGCACCTTCTTCATTGTACTGGCAACCGTATCGATCCATGGATTGGCAAAAATTTCTCGCGCTTTTGGAACAAACGAATCCGAAAGCCACACCATCATTTTTTTCATTTTGCTCCCTCCTCGCTCGCTTCTGACAACCTCTGTGCCAAGGCTACTACCCCTTCTCCATCCAGCGCAGCGTATATCCTTTCCGGAATTACATCAACACGGATCCCTCGAGGCTCACATTGCTCTCGAAACTTAGGAAGTGCACTTGCATAGTGCGGTCCAACCAGTAAAATGTCCATTTTGTCCATATACTCGCTGACAACGCTCTCACTTCTGGCTTCGATCGTCATGTCGATTTTTTTCTTTTTTGCTGCCTGACGTGCCTTCTGTGCCAAAAATCCACTGGAGAACCCTGCTCCACAGCACAATAATACCCTGATCGTTCCCATACAAATACCTCCTAAATGATTTCCTGAAATTTTAATATTCCTGCTCAGCCGCATCAATGATTTCCATCAAAACAGCATAGCTTTTTTCCTCAATCAATCTGCACATAGCTTGTTCATCCATCATAAATTTTGGTGCTGTGCTATAAAACGCCTCCAAATTTTCTTTTTTTGATGAGATCGAAAGCAAAAATACGACCTGCACCTCATACACATGCCACAAGATCGGCTTTTCTAAAATTGCTACGCTGATAAAGGTATCCTCAGTCACAGGCTTATATGGATGCGGAATTGCGATATGCCGGCAAAGATCCGTCTGCATGAGATTTTCACGTTCGAGGATACATGCTTCAAAATCAGCACAAAGTCCTTTCACTTCCATCACCCTGCCGCACAGATCATGCAGCACCGCTTCTCTCGTTTCTCCTGCAACATCTGTAAAAAATAGATCGGGTGAAAAATATTTGCGAATACTGCCTCCTAAATCATTTTTCAAAATACGTTCCATCTCACTGACATTGTGCCGGTCAAAAAAATATTGCACCTGACATACCGGAACAGGGATCTTGACCGAAACGGGGACGGTAGAAAACACATAATCAATGTCAGAAAAATCTTTTCGCGCCAGCGTCCCAATATCACATGTTTCTACACGGCTGAGATACTCTCCAAACAGTTCCCGAAACCGATATTCAAACAGCTTCGCACTCCCAACCCCTGACGCACATACGAGCAGGATACTGCGTTTGCATCTCGTCCTGCTCTTTCGCTCCAATGCAAGCGCAAAGCACAATGCCAAATATCCGATCTCCTCTTCCGGAACGATCGTATCAAAATATTCCGACAACACCGTAGAGGCATGTGCTGCTACGACATATGGGAAACTATATTCTTCCTTTATTTCTTTCAGGATGGGGTTGGCGATCGAAATATGATACCGCAGCCGAATGCGCAGCGACACCATATGCTGTCTCAGTGAGGTATTCAAATCAAAATCCGTATACAGCGCAAGCTGAAATTCCTGCTCCACGCGCTCGATCATTTTGTTGACCAGCTGGTTGATCTCCATATCAATGAAAACATTGCCCTCATCTCCCAGCACTCTTTTCTTCCCCAAAAATTGAATCGCGATATATTTGATCTCTGCGATCGGGATCTTCTGGTTCAGGATACGCTCCAACTCTCCAACACAAATCTGAGCAACCTGTATATCAGCCTCCTGAAGCAGATCGCTGTTTTGTGTGCCCTCGATCGGAATAAAAAAACCTTGTTTCCACCTGAATACAGCAACTTGTATCTGTAGCACGATGCTCGCAAGCTCCATTTCATAAATGCTGTATCCGCATTCTGCAACACTTTGCACGACCAAAGCGCGAATCTGTTCATATGCTTCAAATTTTGTGCGGATCTTATGAAACCACTGATCGTTAAATTCATAAAACATACTGCTCAGGCACAGTCGAAAAAAAAATTCCTTCCCCACAATATGCAGCCCGTGATATGGCTTGCGTTCCAGCTGCAAATGATGCTCATTCAAATACTGCTCCACTCGCCGGAGTGCAAGAGACAATGTCTTTCGAGAGATATACAGTTGGCTGCACAGATCTTCTGCCTTTACATAGTCACTTAAAAAAAGTTGTGTCAAAATAAATTCCATTCTTTGCCTGCCCGTTTCCGGCAGTACCTTGACCATTTTATCTGCAACAAAGCTCTGATATCGCTCCTGATCCATAACCAGCAGCTGCACACCCTCCCCCCGTCGGCGAATGATCGAAGCCCCATGCTGATGCAGGATCTCTTCCAGCTGCTTTATCAAATCGCGAACCGTTCTTTGGCTGAGCTTGAGCTTTTTTGCAAGTTCTTCAAAGCCAATATACCTATCCTCTGATAGAGCCGATAACAGCACATCCAAGCGACCATCCATCTGCATATCCCATCCCTCTTTTCCTCATGTCTTTCTGTTATGCTTAGTATATATTGTATACTCATACAAATCAATCCGCCTTTTCGCCGGTATATTTCAGCAAAAAGTACACCGAAATTTCTTTTGTACAGAATTTACCCGATTTTTCCATAAAGCAAAGCGGCACCACAAATGGGATGCCGCTTGAAATGATCCTTTCATCATTTTATGTATGCCGCTTGCGCTGATATGCCGAGATGCAGTCCACGAACGCTGCCCCATATCGCTTTGCCTTATACGCTGGGATACCCGCGATCTGCTCCAGTTCCCGAATGGAGCGCGGCTGACGCTTACAGATCTCCATGAGGATCGTGTCCGACAGGATAGCGAACGCAGGCACGCCTGCGCGCGCTGCGAGCCGCGCGCACGTCTCCTGCAAGGCGGCAAACAGTCCAACGTCCGCCGGTGCTTCGGTCGTGCGCACCGGAACGGCGCGCACCCCCTTGGGTGCTTTGACGGAAAACGGCATATGTTTTTTGATGATCTCCCCCGATCGTCCGTTCAGCTGGATGACGGGCAGATCCTCCGCCCGACAGGTGAGATACCCCTGCGCGATCAGGCAATCGAGTACATACTGAATGTGATAAGCCGAGCAGTCCTGCATGATCCCAAAGGTGGACAGCGTATCCAGACCGGATGCAGTCACCCGCTCGGTACGCTCTCCGCGCAGGATCTCGATGAGAAACCGCTTGCCAACTGCCCGTCCGCGCTGCCCCAGCCGAAACACACAGGAAACGATCTTCTGTGCATCGAGCGTTTCATCCTTCCATGCCCAGTGCGTGCCGCAGTTCGAGCAGCCGCCGCAATAGGACGGCGCGGACTCCCCAAAATAGTGGAGCAGGCAGGCACGCAGGCAGTCCGTCGTCTGTGTATACCACCGCATGCGCCGCAGACGCTCCAGATCGCGCTCCAGAATACGCCGAGACTGTGCCTCGTCCAGATCGTCCGACAGGGCGCGGTTGTTCTCGATCAAAAACCGACACATGCGCCAGTCGGCTGGCTCATAGTAGAGGATGCAGTCCGCCTCTCTGCCGTCACGCCCCGCGCGTCCGGCTTCCTGATAATAGCTTTCCAGATCGGTCGGCATGCTGTAATGCAGCACGAACGATATATTGGGCTTGTCGATGCCCATGCCGAAGGCATTGGTCGCCACCAGAACGCGCACGCGGTCATACAAAAAGTCCTCCTGCGCCTGCCTGCGTACCTCTGCATCCAAGCCTGCATGATACCGCGCCGCGGCAAAATTCCGCGCACGCAGCACCCCATACACATCATCCACCTGCTTGCGCGTCAGGCAGTAAACGATGCCGCTCTGTCCCTGCCGCGCGGCAAGCTCTGCCAAAAGTGCCGATCGCTTATCCGTCGGTTGGGACACAAAAAAGCGCAGATTGGGGCGGTCAAAGCCGGAAACCAACAGGAACGGATCCTGCAAGCCGAGCAGGCGCACGATATCCTGCCGCACGCGCTCGGTCGCCGTTGCCGTAAAGGCACACACAGGCGGACGACTGGGCAGTTCCTGCAAAAACTCCGCAAGGTGCAGATAGCTGGGGCGGAAATCCTGCCCCCACTGGGAAACGCAATGTGCTTCATCGACTGCCACGAGCGATAAGGGCAGTTTCTGACACAGGGCGCGAAAACCCTGCGTGTGCAGCCGTTCAGGCGCGGCATACAGCAGCCGATACCGCCCCTGCCGTGCCGCCTGCAAGATACGGGCGCGTTCCTCTGCACTTTGCGCGCTCGTAAGGCACGCCGCCGCGATCCCTGCCTGCTGCAAGGTGCGCACCTGATCGTGCATAAGCGAAATGAGCGGCGACACCACAAGTGCCGTCCCCTGCCGCATGAGCGCAGGCACCTGATAGCAGACCGACTTTCCTGCACCCGTGGGCATGACGCCCAGCACATCCTGTCCGGCGAGCAGCCGCATAACCAGCGGCTTCTGGCTCGAACGGAACGTATCATAGCCAAAATACTGTTTGAGCACCGCTTCTGGTGTCATGGCTTTTCCCTCCTTCCATGAAAAAACAGCCGTCCGGTCGCTCCGAACGGCTGTGATCAAACTTTACAGCAGCGCAAGCAGTGCATCGACATCCTCGGCGCGCGTTGCCCACGAGGTCACGAAGCGCACCACGTCATGTGTCTTGTCCCAGCTGCTGTGGAACTCGAATGCCACTTCCTTGGTCAGTTCAAAAATCTGATCCTTGCTCAAGATGGCAAAGATCTGGTTGGTCGTCGCGGAATACGCCAGTTCATAGCCCTTCGCCCACAGACCATCTCGCAGACGCATTGCCATTGCATTGGCATAGCGTCCAAGCGTAAAATACAGGTCTCCGGTGAACAGCCCCTCGAACTGCATACCAAGCAGCCATCCCTTGGCAAGCATACCGCCCTGATTCTTGATCATATAGCGGAAATCAGGCTTCAGGGCAGGGTTCACGATCACCAGTGCCTCACCAAACAGCGCACCGTTCTTGGTGCCGCCGATGTAGAAGGCATCGCACAGGCGCGGCAGATCCGCCGGCATGAGGTCGCAGTCCTCCGCGGTCATGCCGCTTGCCAGCCGTGCGCCGTCCAGATACAGGATCAGTCCCTGCTCATCGCATACCTTGCGCAGCAGCTCCAGTTCGCGGCGCGTATAGATCGTGCCCAGCTCGGTGGACTGCGAGATATACACCATGCGCGGCTTGACCATGTGTTCATCCGGATGGCCGCGCAGTACGGTGATGATATCCATTGGGGTCAGCTTTCCGTCCGGCTTGCGCACCGAAATGACCTTATGACCGGTCGCCTCGACCGCGCCCGTCTCATGGACGTTGATATGACCGGTCTCCGCGCAGATGACCGCCTCAAACGAGCGCAGAGCCGCCGCGATCATGATCAAATTGGTCTGCGTACCACCTACCAGAAAATGAACATCTGCCGCCGGACAGTTGAACCGCTCGCGGATCATCTCTGCCGCATGCGCACAGTGCTCATCCTTGCCATATCCCACGACAGGGGTCAGGTTATTGACGCGCATTGCCTCCAGAATATTGGGATGTGCCCCCTCACTATAATCGTTTCTAAAATTAAGCATCTTCGTTTCCTCCTTCGAGTCGCCAATTTATCCTTCCAAATGTACGAAACTCCAGCTGTGCCTGCATGAGAGACATCCCATTCTCTGCGCTTTCCTCCCATACGTCCTCCAGCGCATCATCCTGTATCCAGCCGCAGACCGGACAGACCTGCTCGGTCAGCCCCACCCGATAGACCGGAACGCTACACACCGGACAGCACACGAGCGGCAGCCCGGTCACGGGGTCACAGCCGCAGTCCTCCTCCGGCTCCCGTGCCTCCCACACCGCGTCCAGATCGGGACGCGTAGGCAGTTCGTCCTCCTCGGGCACGCCAAAACAGGGCATGGCGAATGGGTCGAACGGGTCAATCAATCTCGATCACCACCGGACAATGGTCGCTGCCCATCACATCAGACAGGATGCGTGCCGCCTTGACGTGCTCCATGAACCGCGCCGAAACCAGAAAATAGTCGATGCGCCAGCCTGCGTTCTTCTCGCGCGCCTTGAAGCGATAACTCCACCAAGAGTATGCGCCCTCCAGCGTCGGATAAAAATGACGGAAGGTATCCACGAAGCCTGCCCCCAACAGGGCAGTCATCTTTTCGCGCTCCTCGTCGCTGAATCCCGGATTGCGGCGGTTGGTCTTGGGATTTTTGAGGTCGATCTCCTGATGCGCCACATTGAGGTCGCCGCAGATGATGACCGGCTTTTTCTTGTCCAATTCCATCACATAGCCGCGGAACGCGTCCTCCCAAGTCATGCGGTAGTCCAGACGCGCCAGTGCATCCTGCGAATTGGGCACATACACCGTCACGAGATAAAACGCCGGATACTCCGCCGTAATGACGCGTCCCTCATGATCGTGCTCCTCTATCCCCAGCCCATTGGTAACGGCAAGCGGCTGCTCTTTGGAAAAGATCGCCGTGCCGGAATATCCTTTTTTCTCTGCCGAGTTCCAATACTCCCAGTAGCCCTCGATGGCAGGAGCCTGTTCGGGCTGGAGCTTGGTTTCCTGCAAACACATCATATCGGGCTGCTCCTGTGCCAGAAATTCAAAGAATCCCTTTTGCACACAGGCACGCAATCCATTTACATTCCATGAGATCAGTTTCATAGATCCACTCCTTTTATTTCAAATACCATTTCTTAGCTGCGTAAAATATCACTCTTTGCGATGCGTTCCACCGCTTCTTCCATGCGCGCAGGCGGCACGACCAGTGCAAAGCGCACATAGCCCTCCCCCTGCTCTCCAAAACTCAGACCGGGTACGCAGATGATGCCCGTTTTTTCCATCAGTTCCAGCACGAATGCCACGGACGAGCGGTATCCCTCCGGCAGCTTTGCCCATACGAACATACTGCCCTTGGAATCGGGCACCTCCCAGCCGATCCGGCGCAGTCCGCCGCAAAGTGCATCTCGCCGCGCCTGATACGCCTGCTGATTGCGCCGCGCGATATCCTGCGAGCCGGTCAGGGCAGCGACTGCCCCTGCCTGTGCCGCATAAAACATGCCGTAATCGATCTGCGAGCGGAACGCGCGGAACCGCTGGATCATATCGCGGCTGCCCACGACAAAGGATACACGCATCCCCGTGAGGTTATAGGTCTTGGAGAGGGAGTTGAATTCCACGCCCACTTCCCTTGCGCCCGGCACGGACAAAAACGAGATCCCCTGCGCGCCGTCCATCATGATATCCGAGTAGGCGTTATCATGGAGGATGAGGATGTCATGCGCCTTGGCAAACGCCACGAGGCGTTCATAAAACGCACGATCGACCACGGCAGTCGTGGGATTGTTCGGATAGGATACGACCATCAGCTTGGCACGGTCGGCAATCTCCTCTGGAATATCCGCAAAATCGAGCACCCAGTTTTTCTCTGCATAGAGCGGATACAGTCCGATCTCGGCTCCTGCCATCATCGGTCCAAAGGTAAAGATCGGGTATCCCGGATCGGGCGCAAGCACAAGATCCCCTGCCGCAACAAACGGAAAGGCGATATGCGCGATCCCCTCCTGCGAGCCCATAACACTCATGATCTCGTCGGATGCAAGCTGCACGCCATAGCGCACCGCATACCAGTTCTGCACCGCCTCCACGAGTGCCGCGGTATCGTTTATGGAATATTGATAGGTTTCCGGCTGCATCGCCGCCTGCGCCACCGCCTGCATGACATGCGTATCCGGTGCCAGATCGGGCGTACCGATGGATAGATTGATCACATCCACCCCTCGCGCTGCCAGTTCCCGCTTTTTCTCATCCAGCTGATTGAATATATTGGAATCCGTCTGCTGTCCAAATTTCTGGAATCTCATATCCCGTCCCCCTTTTCCATTCTCCAACAAAAAATCTATATGCGCATGTATCCGCATTATAATACAGATCTTCTCAATATGCAAATCGTATTTTGACGCGTCTGCCGCAGACAGGCGGCGCAAAATACGGTATCAGCGCATCATCGCGCGGTATTCTGCATAGACCGCTTCAAACCGCGCACGCATACGGTGGCTGACCGGCACGCACCTGCCAAAGCTGCACCGAATCTCATTGTCCACGATGGCATGGATATGCTGCAAATTCACCATATATCCCTGATGGCAGCGTGCGAATCCATAGGTCTCTAGCTCCTTTTCGATCGCAGCGAGCCGTCCGGGCACCTCGATCGCCTGTTCCTTCAGTTGAATGACCAGATGCCGGCTTTCAGACTTGATATAGATGATCTCCAGCGGCTCCAGCCGATAGACCGTGCTTTTGGTATGCACACACCAACTGCGCTTCTCGATCTTATAGTGATACACGAGCCGCTCCATCTCGCGCTGGAATATCTCCTCCGTGATCGGTTTGAGAAAAAACTGTGCCGCACGCAGGGAAAAGGCACGCGTCACATGCTCAGACTGCGAGGACATGAGGATCAGATCTGCCTTGGGCTGGCAGGCGCGAACGATCCGCGCGATTTCCAGCCCGTCTTTATCCGTGATCTCCAGATCCAGCAGAACAAAGTCGAACCGCTGCCCCTTGCGCAGGGCACGGAGCAGGGACTTGGCAGAAAGATAGTGCAGCTGCTCAAGGTCGGGCAGCTTCTCTACATATCCGCTCAGTTCTTTTAGTTGTTCTGTATCCTGTGCGCAAATCGCTATAATCATAAAAACTCTGCTCCTATGTTTACTTGGTGCGTGCGTTTGCTCCGCCCTGCAGCAGTGCCTGTAAGGAAAACACCTCATCCTTGAGGCTCCAAACCAGCTGCCCCCGATACTTGGCAGCGATGCGCTGCATTTCCGGAATCCCATATCCATGAAATTCTGCATCCGGCTTCTGCGTTACCAGCCGCCCTTTTTTCTGCACCACCGGACGGATGGTGGGGTTCTGCACGCGCAGGGACAGCATCATCCCCTGCTCAGATGCCCAAATGGCGATGCGGGGCGCAGGATATCCCTCACATCCTTCAATGGCATTGTCGAGCGCAGTCGCGAGCAGCATGGCAACATCCATGGGGTCGATCCCTGTGAGCGTCAGCGGTGGGAGCTGGACCTCAAAGGGGATCTCTGGCGCATCCGCGCGCTTTGCCGTAATGACGGCATCCAAAAGCGGATTGCCCGTATCGATGAAGTTTGCAGGCTTGAGCTTGCCCAAAAATGAACTTAAATAGGCATCGAGCTTTTCATATTCCTGATGCTTCAGATAATACTGCGCGCCGATAATAAAATTCTTGAGGTCATGCCGCAGCTTATGCACATCGCGGTCATAGTTATAGAAGGCGGTATAATGCGCGAGCTGATCGGCATTGTGTTTTTCGAGGAATTCCAGCCTTGTCCGCTCCTCCTGCACGCGCATCTGATCGCGAATGAGTCCGATGCACAGACCGATGCAGAACAGCACCAGAAACAGCGTCATGATCGTTGCAGGCATATAGAGATTATCCATCAGCGTGGCAAACATCTGAAGTGCCATGATGGACAGACAGAATGCGATCAAAAAAATACTGGTATAGATGCTCTGCGGATGGGCGCGATACAGCACGATCCCCCGGCATACGATGACGGCAACGATGAACTGGATCATACTTGCCCCAAGCACCATCCATGGATATGTCTGCGGATCAAAAGCCTCATATCGGATCACCGGAGCCAACGTTTGCTGTGCAGCAAGGAGTACGATCCCCTGTGCGCAGATGTTGCAGCAAAATGCAAAAGCAGCTGCGAGGACGCGGTTGATCATCTCGGTCTGATAAGAAAAGGTCACGATCAGCATGGCGATCAGGTGCACCAGATGATCCTGTGCCACCAAGTCTGCATATATGCTTTTCCAAACCATGAACACGAAAAACAAGGCAGCGAGCAGCCCCTGTGTGCGCTTTGGGTAGGGCACAGCCTCAAAGGCTGTTTTTAAGAACAGATGTACCGTTACGAGTTCTGTACTTACTTTGATGATATATGCCAATCCCATAGTGACTCCTCTTATAAAAGAATAGTTATATTATATCGTCCCTGCGCAATTTCGTCAAATCCGCGGAGATTTCCTATAAGGTTGTCATATACAGTCATTTTTCGTTGTATTCCAAAGTGCTAAAATCACTTTGTTTTGTAAGCGCATCAAAAAAAGTGATCAAAAAAAATCAGGCCGCCAAAAAAATTTTTGGCGACCCTCTCGATTTCGCAGAAAAATTATCTACTGCGGCGTTTGCACGACCCATTCATTTCGATCCCGAACAGGAACGTTCCTCTATTTTACCGGCTGTCTGTATATGCATTGGAAAACCCGTTTACCCATCCCATAAAGCATCCCTTTTTTAGATAAAATCACTGCATGTATTCCAAAAACTGATCCATAAAATCTTTTCTGCACCGCGCACTCAGCGGACAGCAAATCTGATCGGTACAGATCACGGTATCTGCCTCAATGGCACAAACATGTCTGGGATTTACAAAATATCCCTGATGGCTTTGCAGAAAACCGCGCTCATACAGCGACCGCTTCCATGCCTTGACATTGACACGCGCCTTATAAGACTGCTCCTGCGTCCAAACCGTCATCCTGCCATGATAGAATTCCACATATATGACGTCGTCCTGCCGCAAGGTGATAAAACGTTCGTTTTCCAGCGTCAGGGGCAGCCATGCGTTGTTATAGTCTCGCAGCATCTGCTCCATCGCAGGCAGAAAGACTTCTTTCTGGATGGGCTTCAAAAAATACTGCGCACTTTCGAGCATGAACGCATGGGTCACATATTGTGGATAACTCGTGGAGAACGCGATGCAGGCATAGGGCTGCGTTTCACGGATCTGCGCCGCAAGGTCGAGTCCATTGACCCCCGGCAAATCAATGTCCAGCAAGTAGATATCGAAACGGCTGCCTGCACGCAGAGCCTCTGCCAGCTCCGTTCCGTTCGCATACAGCACCAATGTCTCGATCGAAAATTTTGTGCTGAGTGATTGGATATACTGGACTGCCATCCCACCCTGTCCGGCATCATCTTCACAAATTGCAATTTTCAATCCGGATCCCTCAATTCCTTATTCATTTTTCACGATATCATGGTTTATTGCCCTGCGATCTCCGCACGCCAGCGTGCATTGAGATCGTCCACCAGCGTTCCAAGTGCCTGCGTGCGGAATCCGGAAACATCCATCTGTGCAAGCTCCTCCACGTCCGTCAAATCCACATCCTTCTTTTGCAGCGGAATCGCTGCCATATCCTGCACAAGGATGGTCTGTGCTTCGGGCGAGAGCAGATAATTGATGAACGCCGTACCGCCCTCCTTGTTGCCGCTGAATGACGGCACGGCTGCGCCCTGCGCTGCGCCGGTGAACTTTGGCTCGATGGCGGCAAGCTTGATCCGCTCGGGCAGACTGCCTGCCTTTCGTCTGGAAAGTGCCATATCCGCCCACGCCGGACAGGCATCGATCTTCCCCTCCGCCAGCAGATCCAAAGCCGCTTCGCTGTCCTTCGGGTAGGTCACCTTGCCCCCCTCCTGATAAAGATATGGGTGCAATGCCCTGAGATGCGCAAAGCCATCATCCCATTTTTCCTCCCACTTGGGGTCACTGCTCATCAGTGCTTCCTCATCCGCGATCCGGTTATAGATCGTCGTGCGGATAAAGGAATCCCCTGCGCTGTCCCTGCCCGGTGCATTGTAGGTAAAACGGGTCGGATGCGCTTTGATCCATGCGTCCAGTTCGTCCGCCGTCTTGGGCACTTCGGTCATCTTTTCCGAATCGTATGCCAGCATGACCGTCGTGGCGCGGTAGGGCTGCACCCTGCCATGTGCCACAACCGGCTGTGCGGTCACGCCCTCGGCATTGGGCAGCTTATCCAGATCCAGCTTCATGAGGATATCTTCATCCGTCAGGGCGACCATACGCGTCAAGTCGTCATCTCCCAGATCCACCACATCATATTGGGTGTCGATCGCCTGCGACTCATAGGCGAAAATCAGCTGATCTGCCAGACCCTCCTGCTCTCCTGCCGAAACGAAGTGCAGCTCTGCCGTATACTTGCCCTTGATGTCCTTCGCCTCGTTGAAGCCGTCTATCAGCTTCTCAAAAGTCTGCCGCACATTTTCTCCGCCGCTTGCCCATACATTGACCGTTGTCGCAGTGGTCTGTTCCTCCGCAGAACCGCATCCGGCAAGCATGCCTGTCAGCAATAGCGATGTTGTCAGGACGGCTAACATTTTTTTGCGTTTCATTCGTCTTCCTCGCTCTTCTATTATACACTTGGTCAGGCAGCCCCCATTTCCTGACTGACTACCATTGTATCATAGATTTTCCATTCTGTATGCACAAAAAGTCGTGCAATCGCACGACTTTTTTGAGCAGTTTAACGCTCCTCACGAAAGTAATTGACGCCGAGGGAGCCGGGGATATTGAGATCTCGCTTCTTGCTGATGGAGCTGAGGATCAGAATGATTGCCGTGATGAGGAAGGGCAGCATATCATAAAACGCCGTCGGCAGCTTGATGATGGAGGGCGGCATATAATACTTGAGCACACGCAGCGCACCGAAAACAAACGAGCCGCCAATGGCGATCCACGGGTTCCACTTGGCAAAGATAACCAGTGCAACCGCGATCCAGCCCAGACCGCCGACATTGTTGGAGATCCAGACACCGCTGTTGATAATCATGGCACAGTATGCGCCGCCAATGCCGCAGATGCCGCCGCCAATCAGGATCATGAGATACTTCCAGCGCGTCACATTGATGCCTGCCGCATCGGCTGCCGCCGGATTGTGACCGATCGCCTGCACATTCAGCCCCAGCTTGGTCTTTTTGAAGAACAGACCGGCACAAACTGCCAGCACGATGCCCAGATATACGAACGGGCTGTAGGAAAACAGCAGATCGCCTGCCACAGGGATATCACTCAGACCTGCAATATGGATCTCACGCATCTGCGCGGTGATGCCCTCAGGCAGCTTGAGCGTGCCGTTCTCCGTGTGCCCCAGCATGTAGATGCCGACGAAGTTTGCAAGTCCAATGCCGAAGATGGTCAGCGTCAGACCGGATACGTTCTGATCCGCCAGAAAGGTGACGGTCAGCACCGCATAGATGAGCGCGGCAACAACACCCGCTGCAAACGCCGCCAACAGGGCAAGCACAAAGGAATCGGTCTGCATGCCCACCATAAATCCGGCACATGCGCCAATGGACATCATGCCCTCAACACCCAAGTTGAGGTGTCCGACCTTCTCACACAGGATCTCTCCCACCGTACCAAACAGCAGCGGAATGCTTGCCGCAACCGCCGCAACCAGAAATTTAATAAACAGATCCATTTACTTTGTGCCTCCTTCTGCCGTCTGCTTGTGATCGCGCACGAACTTATACCGCACGAAGAACTCACAGCCCAGTACGAAAAACAGGATGATGCCCTGCAAAACATCCGCACAGTCGGTGGACAGCCCAAACTCGGACTGGATGACCGATGAACCCTTTTCCAGTACGGCGAACAGGAACGCGATCACCAGACTGCTCATCGGGTTGAGCCGCGCAAGCCATGCGACGATGATCGCTGTAAAGCCCACGCCGCCTGCAATGCCCACCGTCAGGGTGCGGTCGGAGCCGGTCGCCTGCACCATGCCCGCAATGCCTGCGATGGCACCGGACAGGAACATGGTGCGCAGAATGATGCGCTGTACGTTCATACCTGCATAGGTTGCCGTTGGGCGGCTTTCGCCAACAACCGAGATCTCATACCCCTGCTTGGTATAGCGCAGGTAAATGAACACCAGCACCACCAGCACCAGCGCGATGATCCATCCCACCTGCACGCCGAACACCTTGGGCAAGACCGCGCTTTTTTCAAAGCTCGCGATCTTCGGGAAGCCGTTTGCCGCAGGATCGCGCCACGGGCCTTCTTGCAGCCATGCCACGATATAAAGCGCGATATAGTTGAGCATCAGGGTGAAAAGCGTCTCGTTTGTGCCGAAACGCACCTTAAAAAATGCCGGAATGAGTGCCCAGATGCCGCCGCCGATGAGTCCGGCAAGGAACATGAGCGGAAACAGGAGAAATGCCGGCAGATCGGCATGGAACAGGGCAAAGTAGGAGGCAAACACACCGCCCATGATGAGTTGTCCCTCGCCGCCGATGTTCCAGAACTTCATCTTAAAGGACAGCGTTACGCCCAGCGCGGCAATAATCAGGGGGATCATGATCTTTACGGTCGCCTGCACTGCCATCTTGGAACGGAACGCGCCCGAAAGGATGGTCGCATAGACGGCAAACGGGTTATTGCCCAGCAGGAGCAGGAACAAACCGCCTGCACACAGTGCCAGCACGAATGCGCCCAGACGCAGCAAAAGCTGCTGTCTCGCGCTCTTTTCCTTGGTTTTTACAATGCGTATCACGCCTCTGTCTCCTCTCCCGCGCCGACCATCAGCCGCGCGATATCGTCCTTGGTTGCCGTTCTTCCGTCCACGATGCCGGTCACTTGTCCATGACACATGACCATGATGCGGTCGGAAAGTGCCATCAGCACATCGAGATCCTCCCCGATGAATACCACGGCAACGCCCTGCTTTTTCTGTTCGTTCAGAAGGTCATACACCGTGTACGAGGAATTGATATCCAAGCCGCGCACGGGATACGCCGTAATGAGCACCTGCGGATCGGACTCGATCTCACGCCCCAAAAGTACCTTCTGCACATTGCCGCCCGACATCAGGCGTACCGGCGTATCCACGGACGGGGTGACGATACCCAGCCGCTCGACCAGTTCCTCCGCATGCTGACGCGCCGGTGCCGGATCAATGAACGGTCCCTTGGGGGTATCGTAGGTCTTGAGCATGAGGTTGCCCACCATGCCCATCGACGCCACAAGTCCCATGCCCAGACGATCCTCGGGCACAAAGCCCAGCTGTACGCCCAGACGGATGATCTCACGCGGCGACTTGCCAATCAGGTTTTCCTTATGGTACAGCACCGCGCCCTTTTCCGCCGGACACAGACCCGCGATGCACTCGCACAGTTCCTTTTGCCCCGAGCCTGCAATGCCTGCAACGCCCAAGATCTCGCCCGTGCGCACCTCAAAGCTCGCGTCATCAATGGCAATCGTGCCATCCGGCTTGCGCACGGTCAGGTCAACGATCTTGAGAATGGTCTTGGGATCGACCGCCTCGGGACGCGCGATCTCGAGCGATACCGGTCTACCGACCATGAGTTCGGTCAGCTTCTGTTCGTCGGTCTCGGCGGTGTTCACCGTCTCGATGTACTTGCCCTTGCGCAGAATGGTGACGCGGTCGGAGATGGACAGCACCTCATTGAGTTTATGGGTGATGATGATGATCGCACAGCCCTGCGCGCGCATGGAACGCAGGATATCAAACAGACGCTCGGTCTCCTGCGGAGTCAGTACGGCGGTCGGCTCGTCCAGAATGAGGATCTTCTGTCCGCGATAAAGCACCTTCAGGATCTCTACGTTCTGCTTTTCCGAGACAGACATCTCGAATGCACGGCGGTCGGGGTCGATCTCCAGTCCAATGGATTGGCTGATCTCCTGCACCTTTTTGCGCATGACCGCGGCGGACAGCCGCTTGCCTGCCGTGCCCACTGCGATATTCTCGGACGCGGTGAATACATCGACCAGCTTGAAATGCTGGTGGATCATGCCAATGCCCAGTGCCATAGAGTCCTCCGGTGAGTTGATCCGAACCTCCTCGCCTGCAATTTTGATGGTTCCGGCATCGGGGTGATAGATGCCGGACAGCATATTCATAAGCGTGGTCTTGCCGGAGCCGTTCTCTCCGAGCAGGGCAAGCACCTCGCCATAGCGCACGGTCAGATCGACTGCGTCATTTGCAACGACCGTACCAAAGGTCTTGGTAATGCCGCGGCACTCGATCGCATATTCGGTATTTGCCATAAATTCTCCTTCTTTCTTACAGGATACGTCGCAAAAGGGCGGTCAAAATTGTTTTGACCGCCCTTCAAAGTACGATTTGGGTTGCGTTATGCCAGTTTTACGTTCTTGTAGTACCAGTTGCAGGTGCCGTACTCCTCAGCCTTGAGGGTGTGCTTCTGTCCTTCGTTGTCCTCGTACTCGGTCACGCCGTCAAAGATATCCCATTCGCCGCTCATGATCTTGTCCTGTACTTCCTTGATCTTGTCCGCAGTTCCCTCTGCTGCCAGATCGGAAATCGGTGCGAGCTTGACAAGGCCGTCCTGCATGGAGCCAAAGTAGTTCTTGCCTGTCCATGTGCCGTTGATGACGTCCTCAACTGCCTTGGTGTAGAATACCGACCAATCCCACATAACAGAGGTCAGGGTAGAGCCCGGTGCCTTCTCTGCCATATCGGAGTTGTAGCCGACTGCATAGACGCCAGCCTTCTCGGCTTCGATCGCCGGATTTGCGGTGTCACAGTGCTGGGTGATCACATCACAGCCGAGGTCGAGCAGGGACTTTGCAGCCTGACCCTCGCCCTCCGGTGCGAACCATGCACCAGTAACCTTGACGTAAACCTCAGCATCGGGATTTACGGACTCAACGCCCATTGCGAATGCATTGACACCCGAAGTGACCTCGCCGTTCTCGTTGTTCTGCGCTGCCACATAGCCGATCTTGTTGCTCTTTGTCTTCATACCAGCCGCGATACCGGACAGGTAACGCGCCTGATTGATCTTGCCAAAGTAATTGATGAAGTTCTTGCCGTTGGACTTGTAGCCCGTGCCGTGTGCAAACAGCACGTCCGGATATTCCTCCGCCATTTCCTCTACATAGTCCATATATCCCCAAGAGGTTGCAAAGATGATCTGGCAGCCTTCCTCGACACATTCCTCGAGCGCGGTGCGGATCGCAGTTGCCTTGGAGTCGTCTACATTGTTCTTGCGGATGATCTGGCTGTCGTCCAGACCGAGCTTCTTCTGCATGCCCTGAATGCCAAGGTCATGGGTGTAGGTGTAGCCTGCCCCCTCTGCCGGATCGGTGATATGCACAACGCCGACCTTGAGGTCTTCCTTCGCGACTGCCGGGAACAGTCCCTCTGCCGCTGCATTGTTTTCCTTGTTGGTCTCTTCCGGCTTCTGCTCTCCGCCAGCTCCACAGCCTGCCATCAGGGTCAGGCTCATTGCGCCGGCAAGCACTGCACTCAGAAATCTCTTCATGCCTTTGTAATCCTCCTAAAAAAACTCATCTTGGCGGCATGGGGCTTGCTCGCAAAAATAGAGCAAAACATGCCGTTTGCTCTATCGGTATTCCCTGCCATCCGTGTTTTCCTTACGAGAGTAAGTATAAACAAAACCACGATTTTTGTCAAGGTTTTTTGCAATTTCTTTGATTTTACCATTTGACCAAATAAAAAAGTTACAAATTTTCAATTTCACAATCACAAAAGAACCAAGGAGACTTGGTTCTTTTGCAAGGAAATTTTACATTTTATACAAAGATCGTTTCAATGGATTTTACATCTCCGGCGCGTCCTCTGCCCCTGCCGCACATGCGGCAACGTGCGCTTCGATGAGCGCGAGCACCTCGTCGCGCCCCGTGCCCTTCTCCGCCGAGAACGGAATCACCGGCACGTCTTCGGGCAGCAGCAGCGTCTCGCGGATACAGGCGATATTGCCCGCAAGCTGGCTTTTCTTGATCTTGTCCAGCTTGTTTGCGATGATCGCGAACGGCTGACCGGTGGACAGAAAGCAGTCTGCCATGATTTTATCATCTGCCGTGGGCTTATGGCGGATATCCACGATCTGAAGCCCCAGCGTGATGAGTCCCGTGCCAAAGTAGGTCTCGAGCAATGCGCCCCAGCGGTCGCGCTCGGATTTGGATACCTTCGCGTAGCCATAGCCCGGAAGATCCACGAAATAGGTCTGCTTGTCGATCTCAAAAAAGTTGATATGGATGGTCTTTCCCGGCTGTCCGCCCACACGCGCAAAGTTGCGGCGGTTCAGGATCTTATTGATCGTCGAAGACTTGCCCACATTGGACTTACCGGCAAAGACGATCTGCGGCAAGCCGTCAGAGGGAAAATCCGCGGTCTTGACCGCTGAGCGGATAAACTCCGCCTTATGCAGATTGAGCATCACGCGTCCTCCTTACTGGCAAAGCGTCGATTCCGCCGCACCCGTTTGGGTCAGCGGCATGGTCTGGGTGTCTTTCTTGTGCTTGGGTGCCGGACGGCGGCTGAAATCCAGCGCGGTCTGCATAACGGTGTCCATGTGATCGGCAAGGACAAATTTTACGTTATCCTTCACCACCTGCTCGACTTCCTCCAGATCGGATTCATTTTCCTTGGGCACGATGATGGTCTCGATGCCGGCACGGTATGCTGCCATCGTCTTTTCACGCAAGCCGCCAATGGGCATGACCCTGCCGCGCAGCGTGACCTCGCCAGTCATCGCGACATTGTGGTATACCGGAATTCCGGTCAGCGCGGAAATGATCGCAGTCGCCATCGTGATACCGGCGGACGGGCCGTCCTTCGGGATCGCCGCCTCGGGGAAATGGATGTGCAGATCGGTATTCTTATAGAAATCCGGCTCAAGCTGCAATTCCTCCGTGCGTGCGCGCACAAAGGTCACCGCTGCCTTGGCACTCTCCGACATGACCTTGCCCAGATTGCCCGTCACCTCGATCTTGCCCGTTCCGGACACGGCTGCAACCTCGACCTCAAGCATCTCGCCGCCCACGCTTGTCCATGCCAGACCGTTGACGATGCCTACCTCGTCCTGATGGGACACATGATCCTTCTTGAACTTGACCGGCCCGAGATAGCTTTCCAGTGCATCCGGCTCGATCGTGACGCGCTTGGTTTCGCCCTCTACGATCTTCTTTGCCGCCTTGCGGCACAGCTTCGCAAGCTGCTGCTCCAAACGGCGCACACCGGCTTCTCTCGTATACCCTTCGATGACCTGCCGGAGCGTCTCGCTCCGCACCTGCATGGTGCTCTTGCTCAGTCCGTGCTTCTTGATCTGCTTGGGCAGCAGATGCTCCTCGGCAATGTGCAGCTTCTCCTCAGCGGTATAGCTGGACAACTCAATGACCTCCATACGGTCGAGCAGCGGACGCGGCACGGTCGTCAGATCGTTTGCCGTGGTCACGAACAGCACATCGGACAGATCGACCGGCAGCTCGATATAGTGGTCACGGAATGCGTTGTTCTGCTCGATATCCAACACCTCCAGCATCGCAGATGCCGGATCGCCGCGGAAATCGTTGCTCATCTTGTCGATCTCGTCGAGCAGGATCAGCGGATTGCTGCTCCCTGCCTGTCTCAGCGCATTGATGATACGCCCCGGCATTGCGCCAATATACGTCTTGCGGTGGCCGCGGATATCCGCTTCATCGCGCACACCGCCCAGCGACATGCGCACATACTTGCGGTTCATCGCCTCGGCAATGGAGCGCGCAATCGAGGTCTTGCCCACGCCGGGAGGGCCTGCAAGGCACAGCACCTGCCCCTTGAGCTCCGGCGACAGCTTCTTGACTGCCACGAACTCCAAGATACGCTCCTTTACCTTCTTGAGACCGTAATGGTCGCGGTCGAGGATCTTTTCCGCGCGCGCCACATCATAGCGCAGGCGGGTATGTTTCTTCCAAGGCAGATCGAGCACAGTATCGAGATAAGTACGGATGACACCAGCCTCGGAAGAAGAACCGCTCATCTTGGACAGGCGATCGACCTCTTTCATCAGCTTTTCGGTATGTTCCTCCGCGAGATCCAGTGCCGCGATGCGCTCGCGGTAGGACTCTGCCTCTGCAAGCACGTCCTGCTCACCCAGTTCGGACTGGATGACCTTGATCTGCTCACGCAGATAATAGTCTTTTTGGTTCTTGTCCAGTGCTGCCTTGAGCTGCTCCTGAATCTCGCCCTCGATGGAGAGCAGTTCGATCTCCTCATCGAGCAGACGGATGACGCGCAGCAAGCGGCGGTTGACGTTGCGTTCCTCGAGGATCTCCTGCTTGATGGTAAAATCTACCGAAATATTCTGCGCGATATAGTCGGCAAGATAGCCGCCGTCCCCACCGGAAGCCACGGCAATGAGGATATCCGAGGACATGCGCGGCCCGATGCTGGAATATTCCTCAAAGCGATCCTGCAAGGTGCGCACCATCGCACGCTCACGGCGGATGCCGCCATCCGGACGGATCTCCTCGAGCGTCTCAACGACCGCCCGCAGCGAGCCCTTTTCGCCCTTTTCATAGCTGCATGCACGCGCGCGCTGTTTGCCCTGTACCAGAACACGGATATTATCCCCCGGCAGGCGCAGGATCTGCTTGACAAGGCAGATGGTTCCCATCTCATAGAGATCGTCTGGCTCGGGAACATCCGTCTGCAGATCCTTTTGCGCAGTCAAAAAGATCCACTGTCCGTCTTTCATTGCGGTTTCGAGTGCCTTGACGGACATTGCCCGACCCACATCAAAATGGATCAGCATTTCGGGGAATGCCACCAGACCGCGCAACGGCAGCACAGACAGCATCCTCTGCTTTTTTTCTTGGTTCACGTTCATATTATAAATACTCCTAAACGGAATTTTCTATCTCATGGCTCTGCTTTTTCGGGGAGCGGATCGAACGAGCACAGCCTGTCTCCGATCGTTTTCCGCTCCTGAAACATCGCCGAAAGTCACGGGGGCTTTTCCTCAAAAAGCCTTATGATAAGTATAGTATATGCGGCGCAGAGTTTCAAGCGGAAAGCATTGGAGATTTCGACAAAAAAGGGTACGGCAATGCATGCCATACCCCTTTCCTTGACAATTTATTTGGCTTCAGGCACTCTTTTCCGGCTTTGGCTCACGCATGACCTCAGGCTTGCCCTCGCCCTTTACGACCTCAGGTGTGATCTCTACACGCACGATCGAATCATCCGAGGGGATCTCGAACATGATGTCGGTCATGATATTTTCCAGCACACCGCGCAGGCCGCGCGCACCGGTCTTGCGCTCGACCGCGATCTTCGCAACCTCGCGCAGTGCCTCCGGATCGAACACCAACTTGACGTTATCCAACGCAAACAGCTTGGTATACTGCTTGACGAGCGCGTTTTTCGGCTCGGTCAGGATGCGCACGAGCGCGTCCTCGTCCAGCGAATGCAGCGATACGATCGCAGGCAGACGCCCGATGAGCTCAGGGATCAGACCGAACTTCATGAGATCATGCGGCTCGATCTTTTCCAGCATCACATCCGCTGCCTCATCGTTCTTGCTGTGTACCTCCGCGCCAAAACCGATGCCCTTCTTGCCGATGCGGTTCTGAATGATCTTTTCGATGCCATCGAACGCACCGCCGCAGATGAACAGGATATTGGTCGTGTCGATCTGGATGAACTCCTGATGCGGATGCTTACGCCCGCCCTGCGGCGGTACATTTGCCGTCGTACCCTCGAGCATTTTGAGCAGAGCCTGCTGAACGCCCTCACCGGATACATCGCGCGTGATGGACGGGTTTTCCGACTTTCTCGCGATCTTGTCGATCTCGTCCACATAGATGATGCCATGCTCCGCCTTTTCCACATCGAAATCTGCCGCTTGGATCAAACGCAGTAGGATGTTCTCCACATCCTCACCGACATAACCGGCTTCGGTCAGCGTGGTTGCGTCCGCGATCGCGAACGGCACCTGCAAGGTTTTTGCAAGGGTCTGCGCCAGCAGGGTCTTACCCGAACCGGACGGCCCCAGCATCAGGATATTGCTCTTTGCCAGCTCGATATCATCATCGCCGCCGCGGAAGATCCTTTTATAATGGTTATAGACCGCAACGCTCAACGCGATCTTTGCCTCGTCCTGACCAATGACATACTGGTCGAGAACGTCCTTGAGCTCACGCGGAGTGGGCAGGTTCTCGGGTGCGTCTGTGCCCTCCTCCGGTACATCGCTGTAATCAATGCCCAATTCATCATCGAGGATACTTGCGCATACATTGATGCACTCATCACAGATATATACATTGGGGCCAGCGACCAGCTTACGCACCTTGTTCTGCGGCTTGCCGCAGAACGAGCAGTGCAGTGTCTTGTTTTCATCAAAATTTGCCATCATTCACCTCATTGAACATGCTTTTGTAAAAACACGCAGACCATCGGCAGAATGTTCCGCCGATGGTCGTGCATCTATATGATGATTCAGCGCTTGTCGTATACCTTATCGATAAGGCCGTACGCTACTGCGTCCGCCGCACTCATAAAGTTATCACGGTCTGTATCGCGCTCGATCACTTCCAGCGGCTTTCCAGTGTTGTCTGCCAAAATATGATTGAGCTTATCGCGCGTTTTCAGGATCCAATCTGCATGGATCTTGATATCCGAAGCCTGACCCTTCGCGCCACCAAGTGGCTGATGGATCATGATCTCAGAGTTTGGCAGCGCAAAACGCTTGCCCTTTGCGCCCGAAGACAGCAGGAAAGCACCCATAGAAGCCGCCATTCCGATACAGATGGTCGAAACATCGGGCTTGATATAGTTCATGGTGTCATAGATCGCCATACCTGCCGTAACCGAACCGCCGGGAGAATTGATATAGAACGAAATGTCCTTATCCGGATCCTGCGACTCAAGGTAGAGCAGCTGGGCAACGATCAGGGACGCCGTGGTGTCGTTGACTTCGTCTGACAGCATAATGATGCGGTCATTGAGCAGGCGGGAAAAAATATCGTACGAGCGTTCTCCGCCTCGATTGGTCGGCTCGATGACCATAGGTACTAAACTCATAAAAGAAAACTCCTTTCCATGATCCCCCATAAATTTGCAAAATATCGGTCTATTGGAGGATATGTATGGCCTCCTCCCTTTTATGCCTTATTCAGCACTCTCTTCAGCCTTTTCTTCTGCCTTCTTCTTGGTCTTCTTCTTCGGCTTTGCGCTGTCGCGGATGAGGGCGATCGCCTTATCCAGCTTCATATCGGAAGTAATGCTTTCTGCCGGCAGAGCCTTCTTGACCTGCTCAGCTTCCATGCCATACTGCTCAGCCAGTTCCTTGTACTTTGCCTCGACCTCGTCCTCAGAAACCTCCAGCTTCTCCAGCTCTACGATCTTCTGCAATGCCAGACGAACCTTGACCTGACGGTCAGCCTGCGGACGGAACATGCCGCGGAACTGTGCCATATCCATGCCGTTCATCTTTGCGTACTGATCGAGCTGCATGCCCTGCATCTGGAGACGGTATCCGAAGTCCTGCATCACGTTGTCCAGCTGAACCTCTACCATAGCGTCCGGGATCTCAGCCTGCATGCCGTCGATGACAGCGGTCAGCAGAGCTTCCTCATAGTCGCGCTCAAAGCTCTCGGTCTTCTGTGCCAGCAGGCGTTCCTTGACTTCCTTCTTGAGATCCTCAACGGTCTCAGCAGTCTCGGAAACGTCCTTTGCAAACTCGTCATCGATCGCCGGAACGATGGTCTCCTTGACCTCGTGTACAGTGCACTTGAAGGTCGCTTCCTTGCCAGCGAGCTCTGCTGCATGGTACTCGGTCGGGAAAGTGACCAGAACGTCCTTCTCCTGACCAGCCTTGGTGCCAATGAGCTGATCCTCAAAGCCCGGGATGAAGGTACCGGAGCCCAGCTTCAGGTCGAAGTTTTCGCCCTTGCCGCCCTCGAATGCAACGCCGTCTACAAAGCCCTCAAAGTCGATGACAACGGTATCGTTCTTCTTTGCAGCGCGCTCTACTGCCTGTGTGCGGGAGAGACGCTGTGCCATGTGGTCGAGCTCTGCCTTTACGTCAGCCACGAGAACCTTTGCTTCTTCCTTCTCTACGGACAGACCCTTGTACTCGCCCAGAGTCACCTCGGGCTCGACCGGAACCTTGCATACGAGAACAACTGCGCCGGACTCTGTCATTTCAGAGATCTCAACATCAGCAGGAGCGACTGCCTTGATGCCGGACTTTTCGAGTGCCTCATCGTAAGCCTTCGGATAGCAGATATTGAGTGCGTCCTCAAAGAATACGCCATCGCCGTACAGGCTCTCGATCACCTTGCGCGGTGCCTTACCCTTACGGAAGCCGGGAACCGCGATCTTCTTGCCATTTTTCTTAAATGCCTGCTCCTTGGCAGCTTCCAGCTCTGCGGCAGAAATTTCAATCGTCAGAGCGGTAATGCTCTTTTCCAGTTTCTCAACGTTTTTCAGTTCCATTACAATTTATTCCTCCTAAAATTGTATCCAACATATTTTACCAGATTTTCTTCAGGATTTCCAGCCTTTTTTTATTTTTTTAACAGCATAGGCATAAAATCCAAGTGATCGCCCGACGCCAGAACAAACTCGATCCCGTCGTGCAGCCCCGTGACCGCCCAGCGCAGGCTGTCCGAATGCAGATGGCCGTAAATGCAGCGCGTCACGCCGTACTGCTGCATGAGCGCGATGATCTCGCCGCAGCGAAAGTTTGCATAGAGCGGCGGATAGTGCAGAAAGCAGTAGATCTCGTCTGCTCCCGTCGCCTTTCCTGCCTTAAGCGAGGTCTCCAGCCGCAGAAGCTCGCGCCGAAAGATCTTCTCATCATGGCTTTCCTTGAAATCCTCCTCAAAGAACCAGCCGCGCGTGCCGCAGATGGCGATATTTTCATAGGAAAAGCAATTATTATGCAGAAAATAGATGTTTTGGAATCCATTTTCCGTCACGAAATTTTCCATCTTGCGCACGGTGTTCCACCAAAGGTCATGGTTGCCCTTGAGGATGATCTTACGTCCAGGCAGGGCATCGAGATAGGCAAAATCCGCTCTGGACTGCTTAAAGTCGATGCCCCACGAGAGATCGCCTCCGATGACCACGGTATCTTCCTCCTGCACGACTGCGTGCCAGCGCGTGCGGATCTTCTCCATATAATTTTGCCAGCGACCCCCAAAAATATCCATCGGTTTGTTGACCGAACATGCCAGATGAAGGTCGGCTATCGTATACAATGCCATCGCGCTTACAGGATCAGATCGAGCGTAGACAGGATATCCGCCTTGTCCACAACGCGATCGAAACGGGGGGTCTTCGCGCCCAGTGCCGCGAGCGGCGCGGGTGCCTTGCAGCCCGAGACCGCCTCGAGCGCGGCGAGCTGCTCCGTGCCGTCCGTCTCGATGGGGTGCCCAAGTGCCGCCGCAACCGGCTTGCAGAACTTGAACGGGCTTGCCGTCGAGGCAACGATCACAGGTGCGCTGTCGCCCGTCTCGGCGCGGTATGCCTCCATGACGTGCATCGCGACTGCGGTATGCGGATCGCACAGATACTTCTGCTCCTCGAACACGCGGCGGATGGTTCGGGCGGTCTGTGCATCGTCACACCAGCCTGCTGCAAAGTCTGCCCTGAGCCGCGCGCCTAGTGCGCCCGATACGTCATAGCGTCCGTCCTGCGCGAGCGCGTCCATCTGCTGTCTCACGAGCGCGTCATCCTGTCCGGAAAGGAAAAACAGCAGACGCTCCAAATTGGACGAGATGAGGATATCCATAGACGGCGAATCGGTCGTATGGAACGATCGATTGCGGTCGTACACGCCGTCCTGTGCAAAGAAATCGGTCAGGACATGGTTTTCATTGGATGCGCAGATCAGCTTGCCCAGCGGTACGCCCATCTGCTTTGCGATATATGCCGCGAGGATGTTGCCAAAATTGCCCGTGGGCACGCAGACATTGACCGTCTGTCCATGCGCGATCTTGCCTGCGCCCAAAAGGTCACAGTACGCCGAGACATAGTAGGCGATCTGTGGCGCGAGCCGTCCCCAGTTGATGGAGTTTGCCGAGGAGAACATGAGCCCATGCGCGTCCAGACGCTTTGCCGTCTCCTGATCCGTGAAGATACGCTTGACCGCGGACTGCGCATCGTCAAAGTTTCCGCGGATCGCCACGACCTCCACGTTCTCGCCCTGCTGGGTCACCATCTGCAATTTCTGCATGGGCGAAACGCCGTCTACCGGATAGTATACCATAATTTTGGTTTTGGGTACATCAGCAAAACCTTCCAGTGCCGCCTTGCCGGTGTCGCCCGAGGTCGCAACGAGGATGCAGCAGGTGCGCCGCTCTCCCGTCTTTTGAAGCGAGGCAGTCAGCAGATGGGGCAGCATTTGCAACGCCATATCCTTGAACGCACAGGTCGGCCCGTGCCACAGCTCCAGCATGTGTACATCGTCTGCAAGGCTTACGATCGGTACGGTATCCCTGCCACCGAATTTTTCATCGGCATACGCCTGTTCGGTAAAGCTTTTCAGTTCCTCCGCGGTGAAGTCGGTCAAAAATTTGCCGAGGATCATTGCCGCGCGCTGCTTGTAGTCCATGCCCATGAGCGCAGCAAATTCGGCATGGGTCAGGCGCGGAAACGCCGTTGGGCAGAACAAGCCGCCGTCCGGCGCAATGCCCATCGCGATCGCCTCCGCCGCGCTGACACGCAGTTCTTTATTTCTCGTGCTTACATATTCCATTCTATCCCTCCTGTTTGAGACAGGTCATTTCAGCATTCGGTCAAAAAACCGATGTGCATTATCAAAAAACAGTGCATCCACTGTGCTTTGCAGATAATTGTGCCGTAAGAGGTATTCGCCCAGCCGTTCCATGTCTGCAACCGTCTGCATACCCTTGGGGATGCTGCTGCATCCATCCAGATCCGCACCCAGTGCCAGACAGGCTTCGCCGCCCTGCGCCAGAAAATGCTCGATATGGCGCAGCACATCGCTAAGCTCCGCCTGCTCCTTGTCCGCGCGTAAAAACGGACTGTACAGGTTGATGCCCACCAAACCGCCGCGCCGCATGATCTCGGAAAATTGCAGATCGGTCAGGTTGCGCAGATGGTCACAGCAGGCGCGGCTATTGGAGTGGCTTGCGACAAAGGGAGCTTCGGTCTCCATGCAGATATCCCAGAATCCGGCCTCGGACAGATGGGACACATCCACGATGACCCCAAGCTCCACCAGCCGTCGCACCAGTGCCTTTCCCTTTTCGCTCAGTCCGGTGTCATTGCCGTAGACCGCGCCGCAGGCATATTGATTATAGCCGTTCCAGCTGAGAGACACCATACGCACACCGGCATCATAGGCACGCTGCACCTGCGCTTCGCTTGTCAAAAGTTCTGCGCCCTCGATGGACAGGAACGCGGCATGTCTGCCATGCGCCTGTGCCCACTGCCAGTCCTCCATATCGCGGCACAGGGTGATCCAGTCCGCATTGACGGTAAATTCCTGATGTACGGTTTCGAGGAGCGCGTCCAGCCGACGGGCAGGCGGCAGATCGAGCAGCGACCGCAGGCGCGGACGGCTGGACTTCGTGCCGCAGAACAGCGCGAATACCTGTGTATACATCTCATAGGGTGCTGTTTTGGCGCGGTCGATGCAGAGCGTGTTCTGGCGCAGCTCCGCTCCCGTCTCATAGCACTCATACATCGTATCACAATGCAGATCGAATAGCTTCATGGTGTCTCCCCCTATGCGTCGAATGCGTTTTCCAGATGATTGATGGCGCGGACAGCTCCCCCCTCTATGCCGTACACCTCGATCACATCCATGCGCGGCTGTCGTGCGGTGGGGTGCGCCTGTATCCACGCCTCAGCGGTCAGGATGAGGCGTTCCTGTTTGCGTGCGTCCACCGCCTCTCTTGCCTGCGCAAAGCGTTCCGAGCGGCGCGTTTTGACCTCCACGAACACCAGAAACCGTCCCTGCACCGCAACGAGGTCGATCTCGCCCCAGCGTGTGCGGTAGTTGCGGTCAAGGATCTCGTATCCCTTGCCTATGAGGTACTCCGCCGCCGCCTGCTCGCCCCATGCGCCGCGCGTCAAAGTGTAAGCTCCGGATGCGCCGCTTTCAGCTTCTTCAAAAAACTTCGCCGGTGGATCGGGCTTGCGCCATGCGCAAGGATCGCCTCGGTGTGCGCCTTCGTCCCGTATCCCTTGTGCCCTGCAAAGCCGTATTCCGGATACAGGGCATCCATCTCTATCATATGCCGGTCACGCGTGACCTTTGCCAGTACCGATGCCGCCGCGATCGACATGCTTTTGGCATCGCCGCCCACCACACAGGTGGTCTCGATCCCGAGCCTCGGGTCGCGGTTGCCATCCACATAGGCAAAATCTGCCGGAACGGAGAGTCCCTCTGCCGCCTGCCGCATCGCCTGATAGGTCGCCTGCAAAATATTGATCTCGTCAATGGTCGTATGGTCGACCGATGCAATCGAATAGCTGACTGCCTGCGCACAGATGACATCAAACAGTGCTTCGCGCTTCTTTTCCGTCAGCTTTTTGGAGTCGTTGAGTCCGGCGATCTCACAGTCCAGCGGCAGGATCACCGCCGCCGCCACCACAGGACCAGCCAGAGGACCACGTCCGGCTTCATCAATGCCGCAGACTGCCAGAAATCCGTTTTCCGCCGCCTGCCGCTCGAGGTCATATGTCACGCCCTCATGCGTTGGTTTCAGTATTTTCATAGTCATCCGGTGTCTCCAATGTGATGCGCCCCAGCACGCCGCCGCGGAATTCATCCAGCAAAATGCGTGCCATGCGTTCGGTGTCGATCTCGCCGCCCGAAATCAGGAAGCCGCGCTTCCTGCCTGCCTGCTGCAACAGGTCATAGCCCAGAAAATCCGATTCTTCCGGAATGGTCAGCTTATATCGGTCGATGATCGCCTGCGGCGCACGCTCTGCCAGCAGCTCGAACAGCTTGCAGGCGAGGGTCTCGGTGTCCAGAATATCGTCCTTGACCGCACCCGTGACGGCAAGCAGGATGCCCACGCGCTCGTCATCGAACTTGGGCCACAGGATGCCCGGTGTATCGAGCAGGTCGATGCCGCCCTGCACGCGAAACCACTGTGCGCCGCGCGTCACGCCCGGCTTATCTGCCGCCTTTGCGGACTTGCGCCCCAAAATGCGGTTGATGAAGGTGGACTTGCCCACATTCGGGATGCCCACGACCATCACACGCACCGAGCGTCCGGTCTGCCCCTTTTCGTTCCATGCGGCGATCTTATCCGCAAGGCGTTCTCTTGCCGCCGCGCCAAAGCGTGCCGTACCCGTGCCATGCTGACTGTCCGTTTCCAGAACGGAATAGCCCTGTGCGCGGTACCATGCCGCCCAGCGGCGCGTTTCCTCAGGGTCCGCAAGGTCGGTACGGTTCAAAATGATCATACGCGGCTTGTCGCCTGCGATCTCGTCCATATCCGGATTGCGGCTGACCTGTGGGATACGCGCATCCACCAGCTCACATACCAGATCGATATTCTTGAGATTTTCCAGCATCTGACGGCGCGTTTTCGCCATGTGCCCCGGATACCATTGAATATTCATCAAACACCTCCAAACGAGCTGAACGGGAATACCACGCCCAATACATGCCCGATGATATAATGTTCATCCACCAGACCGATCTGCGGATCGCGGCTGTCACTCGATCCGTTGCGGTTGTCGCCCATCAAAAAGAGCTGACCCTCCGGTACGGTGAGTGGGAATGCCATGCCCTCGGCGGTGTAGGTCGGTTCATTGATGTAGGGCTCGTCGAGGACTTCTCCGTTGACCATCACGTCGCCCGTTGCAAAGTTGATATCCACGGTGTCACCGCCCACGGCAATGATGCGCTTGACGATAGAGCCATACTGTGTGCTCGGCTTGTTGACCACGACCACGTCGCCGCGATTGGGTGCATATCCCAGATTGCTGACGATCATCATATCATGGTCATGCAGGGTTGGCACCATGGAACTGCCTGCCACTGATATCATACGAAACAAAAAGGTAAACACCACGACCACAATGATTAGAGAAAACGCGATGGATTCGCTCCAATCAAATAGACTGGAGGAAAAACGCCCCTCCCGTTCACCGTGTTGCAGTGCCTTTGGATCTGTCTGATTCATTTTGTGTTCCTCCCTCAAATGGATTGACATACGCCTTTATTATAGTACGAAACCCTGTTTTACGCAACCAAATCTTATAATTTTCCACAGGAAATCAATTTTGACAGGTGATATGATGCATTTTGATCTGTTGGGCTTGTTCGGTCAAGGCAGAAACTGTGGAGCGGTTGTGAATGGTTCCGTTTACTGGAAATCCGCGGTGATTTTCATTTTCGCTGAAAAAATTTGCTTTGGCAAGCAGGGAAACGTGTCGCGGTCTCGCGACGGAGACACAAGGAATAGAACCTTACGGGGCTGATTGCTCTATTAGCTGAAAATACATTACACAGCCGTTTATGACTTGGGCGACGGGGTCGCCCACAGCCTCCTTATGAAGTTTTCGCCGTGTTGCATTTGACTTGACAGTTCAAATCCCATAACTGCAGCGCATAAAAATACCCTCCTTACTGTTTGTCCAGTAAAGAGGGTACCTATCACAATGATTCGGAGATTTTTGTTCCTATTCTGCTTGCACCAGCCGTTCCCAATATCGACTGCGAGCACACCAGAACGTGCCTGCGATAAGCAGCACCGTAATGGCAAGGGCACCCCAGCGTCCTATATAGTCTGCCCGATACCCACGATTCACGCCATACATCAGCCCTGCACCAAGGATATAAATCATAAACCGCATGAAATCGATCCGCTTAATCGTAAATGTTTTGATGCGAACCCACCATAAAACTACTGCCAGGATCCCTACTGTGATGGCAAGAGAACTCCAACGCCCCACATAGCCTGCGTTGTACCCAACATTTACAGCACACAAGAGTACAGCACCAACCATACAGGTCATAAATCGAATGAAATCCGCCTGCTTTTCCGTGCGTGTTTTCATAACGGCACCTCCTCATGATTTAACAGGGATCTTCATTTGATATGCCTAGTATAGATCGCTTTCTCAGCGAAAGCAAGATACAAAATATCCAAAACCTTATTATTTTTTTGTGTAATATTTCTATATCAGAGCGAGAGCACGGCGTTGATATCCGGCATTTTATACAAAGAATTTGGGAAGCTGCCAAAACAGCAACAGCAATGCAGCCGCGATCTCTACTGCGACAATAAGATAGTTTTTTGCGCGAACCTCCTGATACACCGTGACGATCCACGAGATCACAAGCAGCGGTAAGGCAAGAAAAACCAGAAGCAGTCCCAGCGGCATCAGGACACGAAATAGGATATGGGGATGTCCCACCCCTGTCACAAACAGTGGGATCCAGCATGTAAACCCAACGAGCGCACACCAAATCGCAGCTTTTCTCCATCCATTCATCGTTGTTCTCCGCTCCTTTCTGTGCGTCATGTAAATATATGCAATACTATCATAAAATTACATGGAACGACAAGAGGCAGACTGTATAACATATCTGCTTCATTTTCATGCACAATGACAACACCGTATCACTCACCCATTCCAGCGCAATCCCTTTGGATAATGATTTTTCAGCATGCCGCCACTGACCTTCCCCCAGCCAAGCGAGATGCCGTCGACCAACACCAGCGTCCAGCCGTTTTCCCCCTCGCATGCGAGTGCCTGTCCGCATAGATACGGAATACTTTGCTCCGCTGTCAGGTGCAGGACGCGCTTTGCATCCGCTGCCCCCAGCGCAAGCGCAAGCGCATGGGAAGGCTCAAAGCGTCCCTTTTTGACCGTTCCCAGCTGTAATCCCTGCCGCAGGACGCGCAGACCGCTGACATCCGGCATTTCCTCGGGCAATGCCCAAAGCTGATCCCCACCGCGCACGAGGTATGGAAAGCGGCATGTCAGTGTTTCCGTCTCAAAAGTGCGATACTCTATTGGGATCTCCTTGCCATCGAGTCCCTTTGCCCGTTTCGGTTCAGCTGCTTCATCCGTCTGCCCACCATGGACGAGGACAGCGGCAAAATGTCCCTCACCCTCCAGCTTATGCGGAAACAGGCGGCAGGCTTTGACAAGCTCTGCGCTGCCATTTGCGATCCAATCCGGTCTTCCCGGCGCAAAATAGGTCTGCTCCGGCACTTCCGCAATGAAAAACGCAGGATGACGGTCTAAAAAGTCTTGTACACTGCCCTCGTCCTCCTCAGGTGCAAAGGTACAGGTCGAATAAACGATTTTACCGCCCGATCTCAGCATAGCTGCCGCACAGTCTAAGATCTCCGCTTGTCTCTCGGCGCATTTCTGTGGTGCGTCCGGTGTCCATTCAGTCACGGCGATTTCATCCTTGCGGAACATTCCCTCTCCTGAGCAGGGTGCATCGACTACGATGCAGTCAAAGTATCCTGCAAACCGCTCTGCCAATCTCTGCGGCGTTTCATTGGTCACAAGGCAGTTGGGTATGCCGGCACGCTCCACACTTTGCGCCAAGATCTTGGCGCGTGCCGGATGGATCTCATTGGCAACAAGAATCCCTTTCCCCTGCAAATATCCTGCCAAATGGGTGGTCTTACCGCCGGGAGCGGCACAGAGATCAAGTACACGCATCCCCGGCTCGGGTGCCGCGAGCGCACCCACCGCCATGGCGGATGGTTCCTGAATATAGTAAAGCCCTGCTTCATAATACGGATGTCTGCCCGGTCTGGTATCGGGATCATAATAAAAGCCGTGCTCTGCCCACGGGATCGGTCGTAAACCGAACTGCGCATCAAGCTCCAGCCGCTCGCCCCCCTGCTTCAATGGATTGCGGCGCAGGCCGTAGGAACGCCCCTGCTCCATTGCCTGCACAAATATGGGGAATTCCTCCCCCAGCAGGGCTTCCATACGCTTTAAAAATTCAACCGGTAATGCCATACCATATCCTCCTGTTTTCATCATATATTCCGCTTTGGGTGTCACAGCTGCCCTCTTTTGATCGGCTTTCCTGCCCTCCATGCTTATTTTTGTGCACCCTGCGCGGTAAAATCCTGTATATCACTTTTATTTCCGTAATATTCTATCATATTTTCAACAACCTGAACAACTACTTTATCAAAAGCACCCTTGACATTCCAAAGGTGCTTTGATACAATAAATTTAGCAAAATTTCTTCATAAATTCAGCTTTAGATTGTGATTGGTCATGTAGGCAAAACCAAATTTCTTCGGCAATCTTTTTTGTTGCCTGCATAGAAGTTTGGTTTTTTATTTTGTCTGTATCACCCAAAATCCATGTACGAGAAAGGTTGTTACGATCCATGTTTTCCAGACTCAAGCGTATGTTCAATAACGAAAGCAGTATGCAGATCACCTCTCCATTATCCGGCAAGGTCTGCCCACTGTCCGATGTCAACGACCCAACGTTTTCTCAGGAGATCCTTGGAAAAGGCTGTGCCATCCAACCTGCTGAAGGCAAGATCGTCGCTCCGGTGGATGCGATCGTCTCTATGATGTTCGATACTGGACACGCCGTATCTTTGGAAACATCCGATGGGATCGAACTTCTCATCCATGTCGGACTGGATACCGTCATGCTCAAGGGACAGCATTTTACACCCCATTGTGCAACAGGTGACAAGGTAAAGGCTGGAGATACGCTCCTTACCTTTGATACCGCTGCCATTCAGGCTGCTGGTTATGATACGATCGTTCCGGTCATCGTATGCAATGTGGATGACTTCAAGGAGATCTCCACCGATATGATCGGAAGCACCGTGCACGCATTGGAACCGCTTTTGACCCTGAAAAAATAAATATCGGAGGTTTTCTTAGATGCAAACAACCCTCATCCTGCTCGCTGTGCTTGTTGTCCTCATCGCAGGCGCGGTATTCTATTTGATGCGCAAGCCAAAAGCAAAGCGCGTCAGCACTGGAAAGAACTATCTGGCAGAGGAAGACTATACCGGCCTTGCACAGGTGATCTTGGAGAACTTAGGCGGTGCCGAAAACATAGCATCCTTTGACCACTGTGTCAGCCGTCTGCGCCTTACGGTCAAGGACGCTGCACTGGTCAATGAAAAGCCCATCAAGGCAACCGGCATTGCCGGTCTCCTGCGTCCTGAAAAGACCAAGATCCAGCTCATCATCGGAAAAAAGGTATCGCTTGTCGCAGATGCCCTCAAAGCCATTGTAGGCTGACCGAAACCGCTCGCAAACAATACGGCATCTCTTTTGAGTATGTGGTATTAAAATTAAAAGGAGAGATTACTTATGAGAATCATTGCTGCAAAGGATTACAATGATATGAGCCGCAAGGCGGCAAATATCATTTCTGCTCAGGTCATTCTGAAGCCTGACTGTGTGCTGGGACTTGCAACCGGTTCCTCACCCGTTGGAACCTACAAGCAGCTCATCGAATGGCACAAGAAGGGTGATCTGGACTTCTCCGAAGTCAAGACTGCCAATCTGGACGAGTACCGTGGTCTGCCAAAATCCAACGACCAGAGCTATGACTACTTTATGAAGGATAATCTGTTCAATCATATCAATATCAATTTCGACAACCTGAACATCCCGAACGGCGAGGAGCCGGACGCAGAGAAGGCTTGTGCAGATTACGACCGCATCATCGAGGAACTGGGCGGCGTGGATCTTCAGCTGCTCGGCATGGGTCATAACGGTCATATCGGCTTCAACGAACCTTCCGATGAGTTTACCAAGGGCACCAACTGTGTAGACCTTCAGGAGAGCACCATCGAGGCAAACAAACGCTTCTTTGCTTCCATTGATGATGTACCGCGTCAGGCTTACACCATGGGCATCGGCACCATCATGGCTGCCAAGAAGATCCTCGTTGTAGTGAGCGGCAAGGACAAGGCAGAGATCGTAAAGAAGGCATTCTTCGGCCCGATCACGCCTCGCGTTCCGGCTTCCATCCTCCAGCTGCATCCAGATGTAACCGTTGTTGCAGACGCAGATGCACTCTCCCTGTGTGACTAATTCCTGCAAACTTTTAGGGGGATCCAATCCCCCTAGATACAGAGCCGGTTCCAGTAGAAACCGGCTCTGATACCCCCGGTTTCGCGCCCGATGGCGCGGGTCGAGGGCAAAATCCAAGGCACATGTCCTTGGATTTTGAAAATTTTAAGTCGCTTCGCTCCAGACGAAACTGGCACAGAGACTTTTTTGACACGCTGAGGGCGTTCCCATTTTGGGAACGCCCTTTTTCTGCTGTTCTCTGTTCATTTGATCTGCGCAATGCTGCGGTCGGTCATGAGGCTATCCAGCCCATAGCACAGCAAGATCTCATCTGCCGGATTTTCTTCCAGATATTCCGTGACCGTCTGAGACTTGAAGTAGCGCAGGTCGATCAAATCGATCCTTGCAAAGTGCTGGGTCAAAAATGGTGCAAGACAATGCGCAAACGAGTCGCGCAAGACAAGCAGTCTGCCGCCCTTGTTCCCCGTTTCAATGGTGACACGTCCATGATTGCCGTCCAAAAAGATCGGGTATTTGTCGGCTTTCTCCTGATGCTCCCAGAAAAACAGGCTATCCTGCTGTTTGGGCATTTTCATGTTTTCGTCCTGCACGGTTACAGTCACAGGTGCATCTGCCTCCCATACCTCCAAGGTATCGGGCGGTATTGCCCACAATCCGCTTTTTGCGTAGCTTGTACCATAGAAATCGGGCACCCGTGTGATCTTGTACGCACTTTTCGGGGTCGGTATACGGTCGCTTTGCGCACAGAACTGCTGATAGGCACGATATGCGCCCTCGGTTGTCCAATGGTGATCGGTGCGGTAAAACAGCTTTTCTCGCTCAGGGTCTGTCTCGAACGCCGTTAGCAGATCGCACCACTTCGCGCTTTCTCCCAGCGTTTCGTGTATCTCCTGCAAAAGCACAGCGTCAGGATAGCTTTCATGCAGGCGCGGCAAAAAATCGTATTCGACTGCACCGGTGGTGGGAACGATCAGCGCAGCAGCCGGTTTGCCGGTCTGCTGTAAAAAGGCAGTGAGTGCGGACAGATTGCGGCGCAAAGTGCTGGTATCCTCGGCAAGCGGTGCAGCAATCAGCCAGTTTTCTTTCCCGCGATAGATCGTATTGACCGCGTTCAGTCCCTCCGCCTGCCGCAGAGCGGCATTGACCCCGATGAGGGTCTCACGCGCCGGAAAATGATCGGTCAGGTAGGTTTCCGCCTGCTCCATAAAGCGTCCGTCTGCGATATGTGCCAGCGAAACGCGCGGCGGCTTGCTCAGGACGCGTTTTTCCTTCTCCGATACGGCATCATGCGGCAGCAGCCAAAACGCTCCCTGCACTCCGACCATCACAAAGGCAAATGCACCCAGAAAAATATACTCTCGTTTCATGCATGCCTCCCCTTAAAACCGAAAGTACAGGAATGGATTGTAGCTGTTCGCCACGAACGCCGCGGTACTCAGCAGTAAAACTGCCAGACACAGCACAAATGAAAGGGCGTCTGCCCATGCACGCGCGTGTATCCTTGCCCATAGCTTTGCGCCGAGCGGCGTACATGCCACAGCACAAACCAGTAAAAGCGGCAAATAGGACAGTGTCACGACCTGCATGTGTTCCTGCATCGCGCCGCCTGTAAACATCGCCGCCAAATATGCGCCCAGCCTGCCTAAGTCCTCCACGGAAAACAGCACCCAGCCAACGCCTATCCCCAGCAGGGTATAGCCATGCCGCAGGATGCGCGGCAAACGGGCAAGCCGATCTTCCCCGATCCACTTTTCAAGGGACAGCAGGACAAAATAATAGATACCCCACAGGACAAAATTCCATGCCGCCCCATGCCAAAGACCGGTCAGCACCCAGACGATGAACAAGTGCACAAAGACATTGCCGCGGCGGCTGCCGCCGAGTGGGATATATACATAGTCACGAAACCAGCTGGATAACGTGATATGCCACCGCCGCCAGAACTCCGTGATGCTCTTTGCGCAGTATGGATAGCGGAAATTTTCGGGCAGATCGAATCCGAACAGCAACCCCAGTCCACGCGCCATATCCGAATATCCGCTGAAATCGAAATAGATCTGGAATGTAAATGCAAGCACACCCAGCCACGCGCCCAAGCTGCCGCTTTCGGACAGATGTGCCGTGACCTGCTCAAACATGCCAGCAATCTGATTGGCAAGCAGAACTTTCTTGCCCAGTCCAATGGCAATATATTGGATTCCCTGAACCCCCTGCCGCGCACTCTCCTTACGCGCAGTCAGCTGCAAGCGCAGGGTATCATAGCGCACGATCGGTCCTGCGATCAGCTGCGGAAAAAATGTGAGATATGATGCAAAGTCCACAAAGCTCTTTTCTGCCGGAACGGTCTGTCTCCAAACATCTATCAAATAAGAAACAACCTGAAAGGTATAAAAGGATATGCCAAGCGGGAGCGCGAGCCCCAGCCTGCTGTCCATGCCTAGCGTGCCGAGTGCAAAATCTGCATATTTAAACACAAACAGCAGTCCAAGATCCAGCACCAGCGCACCGATAAAAACCGCTGTGCGCAGGCGTTTGCGTGTAAGGCGCACGAGTGCAAGTCCAGCCGCCCAGTTGACTGCCGCCGTACCCAGAATAACAGGCACGAAAGACGGTTCGCCCCACCCATAAAAGAACAGATTTGCCGCAAGCAGGAACAGATTCCGCGCCTGCTTGGGCAGAAGATAGTACCCCAACAGCACAAGGGGCAGGAAAAAATATAAAAAGGTCAGTCCTGAAAAAATCACCGATCCGTGCTCCCCTTATTTGAACAGCGCATCAATGGCATCTGCCGCCGCTTCATTGTCCGCAGTCACGGCATAAATGACGCAATCCCCCTCCCGACGGAACACTGCCGTTTCCAGTTTGGGTACTTCTTCCGGCTTATAATCCGAATAGCCCTCGATCCAGTTGGAATTGAAAGTTTCCAGCACCTGTGCGATGGCCTCCGCGCCTGCTTCATCCTGCGCTTTCCAAACGGAAAGCGTCTCTGCCGTTGCACCCGATCCAACGAGGGATGCGGAATCCTTGACTAGCGTATCATCCATCTCAAAAAAAAGATTGGTTTCCTCCATATTCTTTTCAATGATCTCGTCCGTGAATGTGACCTGCTGCTGCAAGTCCCCGATAACGTCCTTCGCCGCAGGCAGCTCCTTTGCTTCCTGCTTGCCGCAGCCTGTAAGTAATATGGTAAAAAGTGCCGCCCCTGCAAGGCAGTGCTGATAGGTACGATGATTCATTCCAAAACTCCTTCTGTCACATGTTGCGCAATGAGATCTGCCCATTTTTTGTTATAATCCTTCCCCGGATGGATGCCGTCAGTTGCAGCCTCCTTGGGCAAATTGCCATCTGCATCCTGCATGACGGCTGCTACATCGATATATGTAACCGATTCATCTTCCGCCAGCTTGCGCAGCAATTCATTATACTGCCGGATTCGGGTATTATTCGTATTGTCCTCATTTTTTTGAGAGACCTCTGCCGAGACTGGCAAAATGGACTGGATATACAACTTTGCGTCTGGCTGGCGTTCACGCACGGCTTTGAGCAGCTTGCGGTAATCCTCTATAAAAACGTCCGGATATTTCCAGCCCAGTTCGTTTTCCCCAAAGGTCAAAAAGATATCTGTATACTGTTTTTCTGCCAGCTTATCGATCACAGGCTTTTCCTCGCCCAGCATGGGTTTTTCAAAGGCAGATTTTACATTGAGTCCGACGCGATAGAGACAATCCGCCCCCGGCAGAGAATTGTAAATATGAAAGCCGTCGATCTGTGAGTTTCCAAACAGCGCGACGCCCGAAAAGGGTTTCTTTTTCTCTGTATTTTCTGCCACAGGCGTTGGCGTGGTCGGCTCGCTTGGCGGCTCGCTCGGCTGTGTAGATGGCTGCTTTTCTGCTGGTTCCAGCGGCATCTGCTCGGTTCGCTCGGTATATGCGGTCTGTGTGGGATCTATATCTTTATGGTGATAGGCAGCGGATGCGATACACGCGATCAATAATACAAAAATAGCTGCCTTCTTCCACCACTTCATTCCATCTTGTTGGCTTTCTTCAGGATTTTGCTGTATGCCCATTCTATTTTCACTCCTAATTTATTTGCAAGGTTATCCGATATTTAGCATACCCTTTTCCGCGTAGAAAGTCAATTTATCTGTAAAAATTATTACTGAATCGTAATCTTTCAAAATAGTGATACATCATACGAGGCGAAGCACACCGTATGCTGACCGCTCAAAGGCGCAAAAAAGCCCCAACCGCAGGCGCGATTGGGACTTTTTATCAAACAGACCTCAATTTTCAGCAGGAAAGCAGTTCATCAAGGATCTTATCACGGTTGGTGCGAGAATCCAGTGAACGGATCGCATTGCGCAGCGGCAGTACCGCAGAGGGAGATACCGACAGTTCATCGATACCCAGCGCAAGGAAGGTCTCGGTCAGGCTGGTATCCGCGCCGAGCTCACCGCAAATGCCGATCCAGATGCCTGCTGCATGTGCATTGTCTGCTGCCATCTTGAGCATACGCAGAACAGCCGGATGGTGCGAATCATAGAACTTATCCAGATTGTTGCCCTGACGGTCAACCGCCAAAGTATACTGGGTCAGGTCATTGGTACCAACAGAGAAGAAGTCTACTTCCTTTGCCAGACGGTCGCTCATCATAACAGCAGACGGGGTCTCGATCATGATGCCCAGTTCTACATAGTCTGCCATTGCAACGCCTTCAGCAGCGAGCTCCTCGCGTACATTCTTACAAATACGCTTGATCTCCTGAACCTCCCAGACAGAGGTGATCATCGGGAACATAATTGCGATCTTACCGTATGCAGAGGCGCGATACAGGGCGCGCAGCTGGCTCTTGAAGATCTCCGGACGGGTCAGGCAGATACGGATCGCACGCAGACCCATTGCCGGATTTTCCTCGTGATCCAGACCGAAATAATCTGCCTGCTTGTCTGCACCGATATCCAGTGTACGGATGATAACACGCTTGCCGCCCATGCGCTCTGCAACGGTCTTGTAAGCGATAAACTGCTCCTCCTCGGTCGGGTAGTCATTTCCCTGGAGATACAGGAACTCGGAACGGAACAAGCCAATTCCGCCGCCATCGTTTGCCAGAACGGCGTCGATATCGTCCGGATTGCCGATATTGCAGTAAACCATAACGCTCTTGCCGTCAACTGTCTCGTTCGGCTTGCCCTTGAGCTGATCGAGCAGTTCCTTGAGCGCGCGCTCCTTGGACTGCTTGTGGGTCAGGCGATCGCGCGTCGCATCATTTGCATCAATCACGACTTCACCGGTCTGACCATCTACAAAGATCTCCTTGCCTGCAAATTCTGCCTTCAGCTGGTCGCCCACGCCGATGATCGCCGGAATGCCCATGGTACGCGCCAAGATTGCGGTATGGGAGTTACCGGAACCGCCTGCTGTCACGAAGCCAAGGATCTTGGACTTGTCAAGCTGTACGGTCTCGGACGGTGCAAGATCGTCTGCCGCCAGAATGACCGGTACATCGGAATCGATACCGCCCTGTACCACGCCGGAAAGGATACCAACCACACGGCTGGATACGTCCTTTACGTCAGCTGC
Organism: Butyricicoccus sp.; assembly: GCA_020025755.1. Lineage (GTDB taxonomy): Bacteria > Bacillota > Clostridia > Oscillospirales > Butyricicoccaceae > Butyricicoccus. The sequence goes on from JAHHRO010000003.1 coordinate 51,420, forward strand.
ACGCGCCTGCATGTATGTATCGTCCATATTTGCAAACATTTCTGCAAACTGCTCTGCGGTATCGGAAACAGCAGCCTCTGCATTGAGATGATCGCCCTCGATCAGTCCCTGTACGGATTCTACATAATCTGCATCATCGAGCATCATCTGGTGTGTCTCGAACAGGATGGCTGCTTCTTCGCCGACCTCGTCCATTGCTTTCTGATAGAGTGCACCCAGCTGCTCCATCGCGGTCTTGCGTGCTGTCTCAAAACGTTCCAGCTCAACTGCCGGATCTGCATCCGTGCAGCGTGCAACCTCACCAGATGCACGGTGATAGAAGTAGAGCGGTCCAAACGCAACACCGTTGGATACACCCTTACCAGTAATCGTAATCATGCTATTCCTCTCCTTAAATTCATCTTTTACCCATGAACCTTATACTAGCCTAACGGATGCATCGGGGTAAATTTGGCACATCTCCCCCCTGCATCCCATGCTTTTTTTATTATACTGTTTTTACGCGTCCTTGTAAACTGAAACCTCACACTTTTCCAAAGCACCTTATCCTTTTCGCGAACAAAACAGGTGTGTTTTGGATATCTTTTGATAATATTCCATTTGTATCCTGCTTGCTTTTCTCTTAAAATCGCACTTCCCGATAAAAAATCAACTAGTTTCTGCAAATATTGTCTGGATTATGTATCCCCTGCTCGATTCTGTGCATAAAAACGCCGCCCTTCCCTGCCGATCGTGCAGGAAAGGGCGGCACACGCATGCGTTATGCAGCCTTGATAAGCCCCTGCTCTGCGCCGTACCGCGCCGCGATCTGCAGCACGCTGCGGAGCACTTCCGGATTTTTCACGGTATACATCCAATGCAGTCCAAATGTATCTTGCCAAGGTGTGATCTGTGCCACGATGCTGTCATCCTCAAATAGGAACAGATTTACGAACATCTGCTTTCCAAACACCAGATTGAGATACAGCTTCTGCTCTTTTCCCGGAAACGGACCTTGCAGCCGGGAGCCATCCTCAGGGATCCATGAGATCCGCGCCTTTGTAAAGGCATCGATCACGGCAGTTTTTTCCGAATCCGGCAATTCGAGGATCTCATACTGCAAGCTCGCCTCCAAAGACAGTTTTTCCGCACGCTCCGCGCTAAAAAACGGCAGTGATCTTGTGGCAAACATAAAAAACATAAAAATGATGCCAACCGTAACAGCGATCCATAAAAACTGTTTTTTCATAACGTTTCTATCTTCCTCCATCATCTTAAATGATAGTAGAAGTATAACCCACCAAAGCACAGATTGCAAGACACACCGCCGACTTTTTGAGCCTTATGCTACGCTCTCCTTTGGCAGAGATCCTGTATTCCTGTTATCTTACAAATACAAGGTGTATGTCCTTGGATTTTGAAGATTTGGGGTCGCTTTGCTCCAATAAAAAAACAGCGAAAAGCCTTTTTCTCACCCAAACAAACTGATCTGTGTGCTTTTTGGCATACTTCCGAGTGCCCCGATCTGATCCAAAAGATCGATGACCGACTTGGACACCTTGGAGCAACGGACTGCGATCTCCTCCGCCGAGAGGAACTTTCCGTTTTGGCGTTCCTCCACCAAGCTGATCGCCGCCTGCTCGCCAATGCCCGGCATGGACGTAAACGGCGGGATCAAACCATTTTCCGTGACCAGAAATTTGGTCGCATCTGAGGTATAAATATCCATTGGTGCAAAGGTAAAGCCGCGCTTATAGAATTCATGGCAGACCTCAAGCGTGGTCTGTGTATCCTTTTCCGCCGCCGAGATGGTCTTTTCCACATCCTTCTGATGCAGTTCACGGATCTTTTCCAGACAGACCTTGTCACCGCGCACCATACTGTAGGCATCGAAGCCCTTGGCGCGCACGGAAAAATACGCCGCATAGAATGCGAGCGGTCGATGTACCTTGAACCATGCAATGCGGAACGCCATCATGACATACGCCACTGCATGCGCCTTGGGGAACATGTACTTGATCTTCTTACAGGAATCGATATACCAATCGGGCACATTGTTTTCCTGCATGGCTTCTTCCATCTCCGGCTTGAGTCCCTTACCCTTACGCACGGATTCCATGGTCTGGAACGCGAGCTTAGGCTGAACGCCCTTGGCAATCAGATAGTTCATGATATCATCACGACAACAGATACATTCATTCAGGGGGATCCCTGCTGCAACCAGATCGGCGGCATTGCCCAGCCATACATCCGTACCGTGGGACAGACCGGAAATACACAGCAGATCATCGAACGTGCTTGGTTTGGTATCCTTGACCATGCCGCGCACGAACTTCGTACCAAACTCAGGAACCGCAAGACAGCCCAGATCCCCCAGGATCGGATCGGGCGTATCATCCACATAATGCAGTGCCTTATTTGAGGTAAAGAGGCTCATGACCTCGGGGTCATCAAGTGGAATCTCCTGTGCATTGACGCCCGTTAAATCCTCCAAATGCTTGATAATCGTGGGATCATCATGTCCCAGTTCATCGAGCTTCAACAGGTTGGCATCAATGGAGTGATACTCGAAATGGGTCGTGATGATATCCGAATTCGGATCATCTGCTGGATGCTGCACGGGACAGAAATCATAGATCTCGACCTCTTTGGGCACAACGACGATGCCGCCGGGGTGCTGTCCGGTTGTGCGGCGGATACCAGTACAGCCTGCCGCCAAGCGGTTTTCCTCTGCACGGGAACACGCAATGCCGCGCTCCTCCATGTACTTTTTTACATAGCCATAGGCGGTTTTCTCCGCAACCGTCGCAATTGTCCCTGCACGGAACACATGGTCTTGTCCAAACAGTTCGCCAGTATACTTATGGATACGCGGCTGGTACTCACCCGAAAAGTTGAGGTCGATATCAGGCACTTTATCTCCATTGAATCCAAGAAAGGTTTCAAACGGAACCGAAAAGCCCTCTTTTCTGAGTTTTGCACCGCAACGTGGGCAGGTCTTATCCGGCAGGCAGACCCCACAGCCCACGCCCTCGTTTTCATGCAGTTCAAAATACTGACACGCCGGACACAGATAATGGGGCGCAAGTGAATTTACCTCCGTGATATCGGACAGGAACGCCACAAGGGATGAACCAACCGACCCACGCGAGCCGACCAGATAGCCATCCTTGAGCGACTTGGTGACCAGCTTCTGTGCGATGATGTACATCACATCGTATCCATTGCCGATGATGGATTTCAGTTCGCGGTCGAGCCGCTCCTGTACGATCTCCGGTAAGGGATCGCCATACATACGCTTTGCCTTTTCGCGGCACATGGTCTCGAGTTCCTCCGCCGAGCCTTCGATCTTCGGCGGATAGTTCTCTTTCGGAATGGGGCGAATGGGTTCGAGCAGATCCGCGATCTTGTTCGGGTTGGTGACCACGACCTCATAGGCGCGATCCTCTCCCAGATAAGCAAATTCCTTCAGCATTTCCTCCGTGGTTTTGAGGTAAAGCGGTGCCTGATTGTCCGCATCCGAGAAGCCCTGACCTGCCATCAGGATGCGGCGATAGGCTTCGTCCTCCGGATCGAGAAAATGTACGTCCCCCGTTGCACAGCACGGCTTGCCGAGGGCATCGGCGATGCGCAGTACCGTGCGATTGTATTCACGCAAAGTCTCCTCATCCTCCGCAATGCCCTTGGCGATCATGAAGCGGTTGTTGTCGATGGGCTGGATCTCCAGATAATCATAAAAGTCCGCAATGCGTTTGAGTTCCTCAAACGGCTTGCCTGCAACAACGGCATGGAACAGCTCTCCTGCCTCACACGCCGAGCCAAAGATCAAGCCCTCCCGATGGCGGATCAGTTCAGAACGCGGCATCAAGGGACGGCGGTAAAAGTGATCCAGAAAGCTGTACGAAATCAGCTTGTACAGGTTTTTGAGTCCCACCTGATTCTGCACCAGAATAATGAAATGATGGCGCGGCAGATTTTTGAGTCCGCCTTCCTTGGCACGCAGTCCGGCAAGCACAGGGTTGATATCGGAAATTTTGCGCACACGCTGTTCGATCTTCAGCTTGTCCATCAGCTTGATCCAGATCCGCGCAAGCACTGCCGCATCCTCACTTGCCCGATGGTGCTCAAAGGGGCCGACCTGCAATTCCTTCGCCAGCACATTGAGTTTGAAGCGGTTCAGGTGGGACAGCAGAATGCGCGACATCTCCAGCGTATCGATATAGGTGAATGCCCGCTCGATGCCGAGCCGCTTGCAGGCGGCACTCAGGAAGGACATATCAAAACCGGCATTGTGCGCCACCAGCACACGATCCCCTGCGAACGCAAAGAACCGTTCCAGCGCATCTGCAAGCTCGGGCGCATCTGCTACGGTCTCATCGGAGATACCGGTCAGCTCTGTGATCTCAGGTGGAATGGGCTTATGCGGATTGACATAGGTTTGGAACGAATCGCGTATCTCACCATCACGCACCAGAACGGCGGCGATCTCCGTGATCTCCTCCGTTGCCGGTTTGAGTCCGGTCGTCTCCAGATCGAACACAATGAAGTCCCCGTCCAAGCCGCCGTCTGCCGTACCGCGCACGACCGAGACCTCTGCCGCATCGTTTACATAATACGCTTCCACACCATACAAGATCTTAGGGAATTCCGCCTCCTTGCCGTCTACGACGTGCAGAGCGAGCGGAAACGCCTGCGCACAGCCGTGGTCGGTGATCGCCATGGCACGCCATCCCCACTGCTGACAGCGGCTGATCAGTGCCTTGGTATCCGAGACCCCATCGAGCGCACTCATATTGGTATGCAGATGCAGCTCTACGCGTTTTTCGGGCGCATTGTCCATGCGGATCTTCTTCTTTGCCTTGACGATCGCAGTCGGCTCGAGAATACTTTCCTTTTCGTATGTATCAAAGCTGATCTTGCCCTGCACGATCAAATGCATCCCCGTCTTGATGGCAGAAACCAGATCCCCTGCCTGTTCCTTTGCCATAAATTTGGAGACCCGAATGGAGTTGGTATTGTCCGTCATATCAAACGCCAGCTTGATCCATTCCTTGCCGCTTTTCTTGCTAACGATCTCGCGGTGATCGACAAAGAACACATCGCCCTCTATGGTCACGCGGTCGAACGCGCTCAGTGCATCGCGAATGGGCACGGCTTCCTCTGTGTACAGCTTTCCTAAAATCAGGTTTTCGTCTGCCACCTTTTCCACCTTGGGTCGGTGATACCCGCTATCCTCGCGCGCCGGTCGGGATTTGACCGTTTTCTTGTTCTTTTCCTCTATCGGCGTTGGTGCAGGCATGGACTCTGCCGCCGCCTTGAGTGCCGCGGCGCGTTCCTCCTCCTGTGCGGACAAGATCTCTTTCACCTTATCGTCAGCAAAGGGCACCGCCTCCACGACGACATGACAGCCGGTCTCCGCCGTGATCTGCTCCTGCATCTGCCGGAGCGCGACCGAGAAGTAATTCCGCGCGGTCTCTCCCATGGAGATCCGCAGATGATTGTCCTCCGCAAGTTCCCACTGGCTGTCTGCGAGCAGTCCGGATGCCGACGGCATACGATGGCACAGATCATCACGCAGCTGCCGCAAATACGACTCAGAAACGGTATTGCCTGCATAGCGCGGCGCGATGGAAAAGCGTGTCAGCCCATAGGCATCTGCGATCTCCTTTCCCAGTCCGTCCAGATGTGCTCGCGCGACCGGTGCATCGTATGCCACATGGCAGATCATCTGTTGATGGTCATGGCTCACTGCAAGGGAACGCACCTCTCCCAACATGCAGTCCTCATATTGTTTACTGTTACAGCGATCAAAAAGCTCTGAAAGCATTTTTGCCATAAAATACGACTCCTTAAAAATGCAGGATGGGACCGCCCGCAAGCCGCCCCATCCATTGGTCACTCATACTGCTCGATTTCCTGCATCAAAGCCTCCACAAGCTGCTCCTGCGGCACTTTGCGCAGGATCTCCCCCTTGCGGAAGATCAGACCGACCCCATCACCGCCTGCAATGCCGAGATCGGCTTCGCGTGCTTCGCCAGGGCCATTGACGGCACAGCCCATAACCGCAACCGTCAGCTTCTTGCCGCGGATGTTGGAGACGCGCTGCTCGACCTCTTTGGCGATGCCGATGAGGTCGATGCGTGTGCGGCCGCAAGTCGGGCAGGAGACCACATTCACGCCATCGTCGCACAGACCGACCGCCTTGAGGATCGCCTGCGCCGCATAGATCTCCTTGACCGGATCATCTGTCAGGGAAACGCGGATGGTATCGCCAATGCCAAGCGCAAGCAATCCGCCGATGCCTGCCGCGGATTTGATCGTACCCATATACTCCGTGCCTGCCTCGGTCACGCCCAAGTGCAGGGGGTACGCACTCTTTTCATGTGCGAGTTGATACGCCTGCATGGTATAGGGTACCGAGGAGGATTTCATAGACAGGCAAATGTCGTAGAAATCGAACTTTTCCAAAAGGGATGCATGGTAGAGCGCACTCTCGACCAGTGCCTCGGGCGTTGGTGCGCCATACTTTGCCAAAATACTCTTTTCCACCGAGCCCGAATTGACCCCGATCCGGATGGGAATATTTTTGGCACGCGCCGCCTGTACAACGGCTTTCACGCGGTCGTCCGAGCCGATATTGCCCGGATTCAGACGGATCTTGTGTACGCCTGCCGCAATGGAATCCAGTGCCAATCTGTAGTCGAAGTGGATATCCGCCACGACTGGAATGGGTGAGCCGCCGCAAATGGTCTCCAGCGCGCGCGCCGCCTGTGCATCGGGCACGGCACAGCGCACGACCTGACATCCTGCCTCTGCAAGTGCCCGAATCTGCGCGAGCGTTGCCTCAGCATCCCTTGTATCCGTGTTGGTCATGGACTGTATGACGACGGGGGCACCGCCGCCGATCAAGGTCTCTCCTACACGGATCTGCCTTGTTTCTTTTCTTGTCATATCATTACTTCCTCCGGCACTCAAAGCAGTCGCAGGATATCCTGTCCCGTGACATACAGGATGAGTGCAAACAGTGCGCATAAACCAGCCATATTGACATAGCTCTCTACCTTCCGGTCAAGCGGCTTGCGGCGGATGCCCTCTACCAGCAAAAACAGCAGTCTGCCGCCATCCAGCCCCGGAATGGGCAGGAGGTTCATCACACCAAGGTTGATCGAGATGAAGGCAAGCAGTGCCCAGAACGGACGTGCCCCTGCCTGCGCGGTCTGTGCCGTCACTGCAACCACACCGACTGGACCGGAAAGCTGGTCAACGCCGACCGAACCGGAAAGCAAATCACCCAGTGAATGCCATACCATGCGCGCATCGTTCGCGGAAAGCACCAGCGCATAGCGCAGATGCCCCAGCATTGTCAGCTCCTGCGTGGCAAAATGGAAGCCATACCCCTTTCTGCCCTCGCCCAGATCCAAGTCATCTTGCAGTGCCAGATCCTTGATGAGCAGTCGCTCTCCACCGCGCTCAATCAGAAAATCAAATTTACCATCTGCCGCACCACGGCGCAGACCCTCGGAGACATCTCCGCCTGTCCAAATACGATAGCCGTCGATCTTGAGGATGCGATCGCCAGCCATCAACCCCTGTTCTCCCTCGAACGCAAACCCCTCTGCAAAGGATTCGATCGTTGGAAGTGCCTCTTGCGATGTGCTCCATGTGAGAGCGAGCACGATCAGGAATCCCAGCACGAAATTCATTACAACGCCTGCAATCAGCGTCACAAAGCGAACAAGCCACGGCGCATTGCCAAAGGCACGCGGATCATCCGAATCCTCGTCCTCGCCGCGCATGACACATGCGCCGCCAATGGGCAAGAGGCACAGACAATAGTTGGTCTCTCCGATCTGCTTTTGCAGCAGCTTGGGTCCCATGCCGATCCAGAATTCGTCTACCTGTACACCGCCGCGCTTTGCCGCGATGCAGTGTCCAAACTCATGCACCATGATAAGCAGACCAAAGCCCAACAGCGCGATCAGAATCCAAAATACGTTTGCGATCATATAAAATCAATTCACCTCATTTTCCAATGGTTCACAGCCGCGCGTGCCGCGCGGTCACTCTCTAAAATATCATCCAATGTTGGGTTTTCCTGCATCGGGACTTCATCCATCGCAAATGCCACCAGTTCGGGGATCTGCCAGAACGGCAGCGCATCCTGTAGGAACAAACCGACAGCCGCCTCATTGGCACCATTCATGACCGCCCCCAGATTTCCCTTTTCACGGGCGGCACGGCGTGCCAGACGCATGGCAGGAAACGCCGCATCATCAGGAGCAAAAAACGTAAGCCTGCCGATTTCCGCGAGCGAAAGACGCGGCACTTTACAGGGCAGACGCTCCGGATAGGTGAGTGCATACTGGATGGGCAGGCGCATATCCGGCAGTCCCAGCTGCGCCAGCACCGCACCATCGGCAAACTCGATGAGTGAGTGTATGATGGATTCCCGATGCACTACAATATCAATTTGATCCTCAGGCAAGCCATAAAGCCACATGGCTTCGATCAGCTCCAGCCCCTTGTTCATCATGGTTGCCGAATCGGTCGTGATCTTGGCACCCATGGACCAGTTCGGATGCTGTAATGCCTGTTCCCTTGTCACGGTCTTGAGTTCGTCTGCGCTCTTGCCAAAGAACGGCCCACCCGATGCGGTCAGGATGATGCGGTCAAGTGCATTGCCCTGCGCCCCCTGCACACACTGGAAGATCGCGGAATGTTCCGAATCCACGGGCAGGATCTTGACGCCATACTTTGCCGCACTGTCCATCACGAGCTGTCCGGCACATACTAAGGTTTCCTTATTTGCCAGTGCAATATCCTTTCCTGCACGGATCGCCGCAAGCGTAGGCAGTAAGCCCACCATGCCTACGACCGCCGTTACCACGGTATCGCAGTCGGGATGGGTCGCCGCCGCAATCAGCCCATCCATACCGGACTGCACCTGAATGTCTGTATCTGCCAGCGCAATTTTAAGCTGCTTTGCCGCCGCTTCATCGCATGCGGCACACACTTTCGGCTTGAGCGCACGCGCCTGTGCTTCTAACAATTCAATATTGCGGTTGGTCGTCAAGGCGACAACTTCCGCGTCGATGGAGGACAGGATGTCGATGGTCTGTGTGCCGATCGAACCCGTTGCCCCCAAAATAGAGATCCGCTTTTTCATTGTATCACCTTTTCTTCTCCAATATTACATGCCTGCAAATAATACGACGGATAAAACCAGTTCGATCACCGGTGCGACAAAGATCACGCTGTCAAAGCGATCGAGCACACCGCCATGCCCTGGGAAAATATGGCTGTAATCCTTGATACCGCTCTTTCTCTTGATGATCGAGAACGACAGATCACCCAGCTGTCCGATCGCAGCACCTGCCGCGCCCATAACTGCCGCCCCTGCATAATGGATGGACAGCCCTGCATAGCGGTTCATGAGGAACACCACGCCCAGCATGATGACCGTTGCACCGATCACGCCGCCGATTGCGCCCTCGACCGTTTTCTTCGGACTGACCACAGGAGCCAGCTTGTGCTTTCCAAACGCCATGCCAGCAAACAGCGCGCAGGTATCTGACCCCCACGCAGCAACCAGCGGAAGCAGAACGAGGAACGCGCCGCCCTCCATCTCAAAAATACGCCACAGCGACAGGAGCAGATAAGGCAGGATAAAACCACCCACAAAACCTGCCATGACTTCTTCCGTGCGCACTGTGTCATGATGCCGCAGCAGGCAGGCGAACAAGCCAACCAGCAAAAACAGCATCACAAACCGCACGAACTGTGTCTGAAACAGTTCGATATACGCCCGAAACTCGGACTCTGTCAGGCTGACAGAACCATGACTGCCTCCCAGAATGACAAATTCAGTGGTACTAACTGCCTGCGGCGCAAATCCGCCGCCCATGAGGGCAGGTGCAGGCAGCAGCATTGCAGACGGGAGACAGGTCATGAGCGCATACGCCGCCGATGCCGTGAGTGTGACCTGCTGCATCCCACGATTTTTTACAAGTCCCGTCGGGACAATCAGCTCATAAGACGCACAGACGCACAGTGCTGTGATGGTCAGCGCAAGCACGACAGGCGGCAGCACATAGAGCGCGAGCAGAACGAATAAGAAACCGCCTACACCAAACAAAATTCTTGCTTTCATGCTTTATACCCCTCCAAATCTGCGTGAACGCCGGTTGAAGTCCTCGATCGCGGCGTCCATGTGTTCTGGTTTGAAGTCCGGCCACAGTACATCGGTAAAATAATATTCAGCATAGGCTGACTGCCATAACAGGAAATTCGAGGTGCGGATCTCGCCCGACGGACGAATAATGAGATCGGGGTCAGGCATGTGCGCGGTATAGAGCTGCGCCCCGATCGTATCCTCGGTGATATCCTCCGGACGGAGCGTGCCCTCCGCGACCTGTCGTGCCAGTGCCCGAACGGCATTTTTGATTTCGTCCCGTCCGCCATAGTTGATGCAGAGCGAAGCGGTCGCCGCCTGTTCCCCAAGCGTATCCGCAAGCGCGTGCACCTCATCGATCTGCCGGAGCAGGTCAGGCGGCAATACGGACAGATCGCCCAAAACACGCACGGCAACCCCACGCTCGACCATCGTTTCTGCTGCTTCGCGCAGATAGGTGCGGAACAGGTTCATGAGTGCATCGACTTCATCCTGCGGCCGCTTCCAGTTCTCCGTGGAAAAAGCGTATACGGTAAAGTACTGCACGCCGATATCCTTGCAGTAGGTCGCGATCGTGCGAAAGGTCTCTGCCCCTACTTTGTGCCCTGCCTTGCGCGGCAATCCGCGTTTTTTTGCCCATCTGCCATTTCCGTCCATGATGACGGCGATATGGCGCGGCACGGCGCGTGCCTGTGTCTGTTCCTGTTTTCCGGTGAACCGATCAAAAATCCCCATGCTTGCACCTCGTGGAAAGGGGACGGCAACGCCGCCCCCCAAGTGATTCATTCTGTACCCGACGCATCAAACTTCCTTGAGTTCTGCGCTCTTCTTTGCAACGATGCCGTCGATCTCCTTGACATACTTGTCGGTGATCTTCTGGATCTGCTGCTCGCCGTCCTTGACCTCGTCCTCGGTTGCCTCGTTCTTTTTCTTGAGATCCTTGAACTTGTCGATCGCATCGCGGCGAATGTTGCGGATCGCAACCTTTGCATCCTCACCGATCTTGGAGCACTGCTTGATGAGCTCCTTACGGCGTTCCTCGGTCAGCGGTGGGAAGGTCAGACGAATGACCTTGCCATCATTCTGCGGATTGAGACCCAAATCGGAGGTCTGGATCGCCTTTTCCAGATCACGCAGGATGGAGGCATCCCACGGCTGGATCTGCAAGGTACGCGGATCAGGAGAAGAAACGGCTGCAACCTGCGGCAGCGGTGTTGGCGAACCATAGTATTCTACGGTCAGCTTGTTGAGTACCGCCGGATTTGCGCGGCCTGCGCGGATGGCTGACAGTTCTTTGGACAGGACATCAATGGTCTTGCCCATTTTTTCTTCGTGCTGCTTGATGATCTCTTTCATTTACAGTTCCTCCTTGACGAGTGTGCCGATCTGTTCGCCCGTAACGACACGATAAATATTTTCAGGGTCAGACAGTGCGAATACCAGAATCGGGATATGGTTATCCATCGAGAGGGATGTTGCAGTCGTGTCCATAACACCCAGTCCCTGATTCAGCACATCCATATAGGTGAGCTTTTCATATTTCTTCGCATCTGGATTCTTTGCCGGATCGGAATCATAAACACCGTCGATGTTCTTTGCGAGCAGGATGACCTCTGCCCCGATCTCAGCGGCGCGCAGTGCAGCGGCAGTATCGGTCGAGAAATACGGGTTTCCCGTACCGCAGCCAAAGATCACGACGCGGCCCTTGCTGAGATGGCGCGCCGCCTTGCTGCGAATATATGGTTCTGCGATCTGATTCATTGCGATCGCGGTCTGTACACGCACCTCACAGCCTCGCTGCTCGAGCGCATCTGCAAGTGCCAGCGCGTTGATGGTGGTTGCAAGCATACCCATGTGGTCTGCTCGTGTACGCTCCATGCGTCCACCGCCATCCTTGACCCCACGCCAGAAGTTGCCGCCGCCCACAACGATGCCAACTTCACATCCAATGTCCGCACAGCGTTTAATTACATCACAAACCGGTCCAATAACATCAAAATTCAGTCCAAAATGTTTATCACCAGCGAGTGCTTCACCACTGATTTTGACAAGGACGCGTTTATACTTGGGAGTATCCATTTTTCTTCCTCCTATGTCGATACAAACGATTGTGAGTTTATTTTACATGATTATCGCGCTTTTTGCAACATGCCGCGGCATAGTTTTCGTGAGCATCTGCCGCATATTTTGTAAGACAAGGCTTGACAGATGCCTTTTTTCGGGGTATACTGCTTTTGTTCGTTCCGGTAATACAAGACCGTACGAAGGGGCACACCACCTCGGGTGTGAACTTTCGTGCGGTCTTTTTTGTATTTTATCCAGCATTTGACACAAAAAGGAGGATTTTTTGGATGATCCAGATCAATGGGCAGCCTGCGCCCGATGCCATAGGGCAGACACTTGCCGCGTATCTTGCAAATGCCGGCTACACGCCAGCCTTTGTCGCCGTGGAGAAAGATGGCGTGATCGTGCCGCGCAGCCAATATGCGGAAACCGTGCTTTCTGACGGCGATACCATCGAAATCGTACAGTTCGTAGGAGGTGGCTGATGCAGCTCTCACTCAACGGACAAGCTACCCAGACCAATGCCCGCTCGCTGTTTGCCCTCGTTCCCGAACACACCGATCGCGTGGTGATCCTAAACGGCTTCCAGACGGCGGAGGATCTGCCTCTGTCTGACGGTGACTGTGTGACCGTCATCGAGAAGGGCGTTTTTCCACCCACCGATGTGCTGGAATCCATGATGGCTGCACGGCACACGCCCGGTGTTTTTGAAAAAGTAAAGGCTGCGCGTGTCGGGATCGCCGGACTCGGCGGACTCGGTTCTCATATCGCCTTTGCGCTCGCACGCACAGGCGTTGGACACCTGCATCTCGTGGATTTCGATGTGGTAGAGCCAAGCAATTTGAACCGTCAGTGCTACCGCATCTCTGACCTCGGCAAGCCTAAGACACAGGCACTTGCCGAGCAGCTCCGCACGGTCAACCCGTATCTCACCATTACGACCGACCTTGTGCGCGTGACAGCACAAAATGCAGCCACCCTCTTTGCACAAGATCCCATCGTCTGCGAGGCGTTCGATGCACCAGCAGCAAAAGCCACACTCATTGACGCCATCCTGACCGCGTGCCCTGATACCATTTTGGTTGCAGCCAGCGGCATGGCAGGCTTTGGCTCGTGCAATACCATCAAAACGCGCCGTATCACCGACCATTTTTATCTGTGCGGAGACGGCGAGACTGCCGCCGAAGCCGGATGCGGTCTGATGGCACCACGCGTTTCCGTCTGCGCCGGACATCAGGCAAATATGATCCTGCGCCTGATCGTGGGCGAAGATACCCCGTAAAAATTCCAACCTCATATTTCATTGATAAAAGGAGAGCTTGCTATGATGACGCAAACCCACGACCCTCTGATCCTTGGCGGACACGAATTTTCTTCCCGTTTCATCATCGGTTCGGGAAAGATCTCGATGGACTTCACCCCCACCGTCATCGAAAACAGTGGGGCACAGATCGTGACCCTCGCCCTGCGCCGTGCCAATCAGGCAGGGAGCGAAAATATTCTGGAGTACATCCCTAAGGGTACGACCCTCCTGCCCAACACCTCAGGCGCACGCAGCGCAGAGGAAGCCGTTCGCATCGCACGGCTGGCGCGTGAGATCGGCTGCGGTGATTTTGTCAAGATCGAGGTCATCCGCGATTCCAAGTATTTACTGCCCGACAATGCAGAAACCATTCGCGCAACCGAGATCCTTGCCAAGGAAGGCTTTGTTGTCCTGCCCTATATGTATCCCGATCTCAATGTTGCGCGTGATCTGCAAAATGCAGGCGCAGCAGCGATCATGCCGCTTGCCGCCCCCATCGGCTCAAATAAGGGGCTGTGTACGCGTGAATTTATCCAGATCCTCGTCGATGAGATCGAACTGCCGATCATCGTAGATGCAGGCATTGGCAAGCCCAGTCAGGCATGCGAGGCAATGGAAATGGGCTGTGCGGCAGTCATGGCAAACACCGCGATCGCGACTGCCGGAGATGTGGCTGGTATGGCGCGCGCCTTTGGGCAGGCAGTTGCCGCCGGTCGTGCCGCTTATCTCGCCGGTTTGGGTCGTGTGCTGACGCATGGCGGCGATGCCTCCAGTCCGCTGACCGGCTTCCTGCATGATTGATCGGAGGCGGACACCAAATGAGAAAAGTATTTGACCACATGGACTATCTGCCTGATATGGAGCAGACCGAACCCTCTTTGATGGATGCAGTGCTGTCCGCTGTCAAGGCGTATGACTACACACAATATACTGCATCTGATGTACAGCGCGTCCTCAGCCAGCGCATCATTGATCCGGCAGGCTATGCTGTCCTGCTCTCCCCTGCCGCCGAACCGTTCCTCGAGCAGATGGCGGCGCGTGCCACCGCGGAGACGCGTGCGCGCTTTGGCAATACCATTTGTATGTTCACACCGCTCTATATTGCCAACTATTGCGAAAATGAGTGTGTATACTGCGGCTTCAACTGCAAGAACCGCATCCACCGCGGCAAGCTGACCCTGACAGAGATCGAGCAGGAAATGCAGGCGATCGCAAACACCGGACTCAAGGAGATCCTGCTCCTCACCGGAGAATCCCGTGAGATGTCTCCCGTTGATTACATTGGAGACGCGGTCAAGATCGCACGCCGCTACTTCTCAACCATCGGCATCGAGATCTATCCGCTCAATACAGAGGAATACCGCTTCTTACAGGAATGCGGCGCAGATTTCGTTTCCGTCTATCAAGAAACCTATAACCCCGACAAGTACGAGACCCAGCATCTTTCCGGCCCCAAGCGTTCCTTCCCCTACCGTTTTCATGCGCAGGAACGTGCATTGCAGGGCGGTATGCGCGGTGTCAGCTTCGGCGCGCTGCTCGGTCTGGATGATTTCCGCAAGGATGCCTTTGCTGCCGGTATGCATGCCTATCATGTCCAGCGTCGCTATCCACATGCGGAGATCTCCTTTTCCTGTCCTCGTCTGCGTCCGATCATCAATGACGCGACGGTCAACCCAAACGATGTACATGAAACCCAGCTGCTGCAGGTCCTGCTTGCCTATCGTCTGTTCCTGCCCTGTGCCGGAATCACGATCTCGACCCGTGAACGCGCCGGTTTCCGCGATCATATCATTGGTATGGCGGCAACCAAGATCTCGGCAGGTGTCAAGGTCGGTGTCGGCGGCCACAACGAGGAAGCAAAGGGGGACGAGCAGTTCGAGATCTCCGATGACCGTTCCGTTGAGGAGGTACACGATATGATCCGTGCGCGTGGCTTACAGCCGGTATTTACTGATTATGTTTATGTTTGATCATGTACTTGCGATCACCAATCGCCATTTATGCCAAGGGGATTTTCTGGAGCAGATCGAACGCCTTGCGGCGGCACATCCAAGAGGGATCGTCCTGCGTGAAAAGGATCTGCCGGAATCCGAATATGAATCGCTTGCCGCCGCTGTCATGGAGATCTGTGCAAAGCATCACACCCCCTGCATCCTACATCATTTCTCTGAGGTGGCTGCAAGGCTGCACTGTAAAAATCTGCATCTGCCGCTCCCCGATCTGCTTGCACGTTCGCAGGTGGAAAAGCAGGTTTCTCTCCTCGGCGCATCTGTCCACAGCGTAGAGGAAGCACTGGCTGCCGTTGAGCATGGTGCGGCATACCTGACCGCAGGGCATGTGTTCGAGACCGATTGCAAGGCAGGTCTTGCGCCGCGCGGACTTGATTTTTTGCGCACCGTCTGCAAGGCTGTGCCGATCCCTGTATATGCGCTTGGTGGGATCACGCCAGAGAACGCAGCGGATTGCCTTGCGGCTGGAGCGGCTGGTGTTGCCATCATGTCGGGGGCAATGGGTGCGCTTGACCGCTGGGTTTTATCATTCGAATGAAGCATTTTGGGTGCTCATGGATTGCATGGGCACCCACAGTGCTTTTCTATTTTTTCAAAATTGTTTGGTTTTCATTGCTGGTAAAATGGTTTGCTTCAAAGCAAGGGGTTGTTTTGGAAATCCGTCTGATTTTCATTTCTGCGAAAAGAAATTTGCTTCAAAGCAAAGAGTAACGTATAGATTGTAAGTTCTATAGATTGTAAGTAAAATTCCTACCAATTCGGTAGGAATTTTCTTTTCCACGAAAGGACTCCTTGCCTCTGCCCGCAAAGCCGTTCTGCGCACTTCCCTCATCCTGCACATGCAGCTTGTGTCACGATATGGAAATTGTTCGTATAGGTCACTTCATACTGTACTGCATTCTCCAGATTCCATTGGATCGTTTTCTTTTCATCAAACAATCTGTCTGTATCCAAGGCGAAGTTTAAGCTGTCTGGTACATAAAACCGTTCCCATTCGTCCCTCGGATCTGCCGTGATACCGCCATATCTTGTGAGTACCTTTGGCATGGACTTATCATAGGGCGGCAGGGATACGGCTCTGATCTTGGGACTGAGCCAGACGACCGTTGTTTTGAGCTGCCCTGTTTCCACCTGTACGATATCCTCACTGCATTGCAGGTAACGCTGTCCCAGCTTGTGATCTGCCAGCATCCCGGCCACAAGCAAACCATATAAGCCTGCAAGCAAGCAGAAAATCCACATAAGCTGTTTCCGATAGACCCTCGATTTGCACAGGCGCAGCCCTGTAAATGGGAGCACGCACAGCACCGCGCCCAACAGCACCATCCCCATTTCAAACACATACCAATTCCTGTATGCATAGAGCAGCTTCAGCGGTGTATCGCTGTGCCCCAGTAGTGCCTGCTGTACGGATGGGGAAAAAATCGTAAGTTCCAGCAGCCCCAATGCTCCCAATATCCCAAGCAGCATGAGTCCGAGCGGGAGCATATACTGCTTTCCCAACACTTTGAACCGTTCTGTATAGGTAAGTGCGCGTCCGTCTGCGTGACAGTACCCTATGCCCTTACAAGCCCGACAGCTTTCTACCCCCTCTGCCGCAGGATATAAGCCGTATCCACCGCACCATTCACACAGGACGACCGGCACATCATCTGAAGGCGTAAAAGGAAGCTCTGTCCCCTGTGCAGCAAGTGTGAGCATTTGATCCCATGTCACATGCGCAGTTTTGTCCTGCTCCATGATTTTTCTGCGCAATGCCTCCGCATGACACAGCAGCTGTTTGAGCCGTTCGATCTGCTCCCGTGTGTATACCTGCTCTGCCTCTTTCTCGATCTGCCTGTACTTTTTTATCTCCGCCATATCCTTCATGGCATATAGCTGACAGATGAGCAAAAAATCTCTTACATATACTCGCCTGCCCATCCCACGGACACGAATGCTCGCGATCCGACAGGTTTCCGGCTCCTCACGCCATCTGTCCAAAGCCCTGACATACGCCATCACATCCCCGTCAAGCTGGAGCTTTTCATACAATGCATTGAGTGACTGCTGCACTTCTCTTGCCATTCGCAGCTGATATCGAAACAGCAGCAATCGTTCCAGTACCACAGCAAGGATCGCCAGCCACAGATCGAATCCCAGCCAGCATAACCCAAAACAGCACCATAAATTTACGATCAGCATGGGAAATCTTGTGTGCCGATGCACTGCATACATCAAGTACCATACCCCAAAAAGAAGCGCGGCATATCGCGCGATATCCTGCAATACCGGAAGATGCAGCAGCCACCCCAGTGCCTCCACAGCAAGCACAACGCCCAGCACCAAAAGACTCATCCATTTATTGTGTCTCATCCTGCACCTCCAAACGCTAAAAGATTGATTTTATTATACCACACGCTTCCCCCACTTTCTATCAATTCTGCTTTTTCCCCCTTTTTTCTTTATTTATTTTCCCCATTTCGACACCCACTCTTTAAGCGAATATGGTATACTATAACCAAACACTTTATTCCCTCCTGCTTGATCTCATTTGTACCGAAAGGAGTAAATTTTTATGTCTTCTTATCTCGCCCACATCGCAGCCGACAGCCGTGTGCAATCCGTTCGATCCCATTTGGAGGGCACGGCACACCGCGCAGCCCAATTTGCCGAACCATTCGATGCCGCAGCGCAGGGCACACTGGCTGGCATGGCGCACGACATCGGAAAATACTCTGCCGCATTTCAAAAACGATTGCAGGGTTCTCCGAAACGCACGGATCACGCAACAGCCGGTGCCGCAGAATGTTTCAAGAGGGATCAGGTATTTGCCGCTTTTGCCGTAGCCGGTCACCACGGTGGTCTGCCAGATGCCGGATGCCGGACAGACACACCGGACAGTGCCACATTCTTCGGGCGCATGAATCGCGCCAAAAATTCCCTGCTTCCTGTATACGATGAGTGGAAGACAGAGATCACGCTGCCGCCCACCCCAACCGCGCAGGTTTCCGATCCCCTGCGTGATATGTTCTTTACCCGTATGCTGTACTCCTGTCTGGTTGACGCGGACTTTCTGGATACGGAAGCCTTTATGGACGGTACAGAACGCGAGCGCGGTGGATACGATTCGATCCAAACCCTCACCGAGCGGCTGGATTCCTATTGTGCAGGATGGTTCCCACCCAAAACGCATCTCAACGAGAACCGCTGTGCCATCCTCACCCAATGCCGCGAACAGGGTGATGTGCAAAAGCAGGGGCTGTTCACCCTCACCGTCCCCACCGGCGGTGGAAAGACGATCTCCTCCCTTGCCTTTGCCCTGCATCATGCACGGGCGCAGAACTTACAGCGCATCATCTATGTAGTTCCCTATACCTCCATCATCGAGCAGACCGCCGCCATCTTCCGCGAGATCCTCGGTGCAGAAAATGTATTGGAGCATCATTCCGGCGTACTCTATGAAACCCGAGACGAAGCGACCCCACACTCCATCCGCCTTTCTAAAGCCACAGAAAACTGGGATATCCCCGTTGTGGTCACGACCGCAGTGGAATTTTTTGAATCACTCTACGCAAACCGTTCTTCTCGCTGCCGTAAGCTGCACAATCTCGCAAAAAGTGTGATCCTCTTTGACGAGGCACAAATGCTGCCCATCCCCTATCTGCTCCCCTGTGTTTATGCCATCGCACAGCTGGTACATCGCTATCATGTATCTGCTGTTTTATGCACCGCGACACAGCCTGCTCTGGATCGACTCTTTCAAAAATACCTGCCCGAATATCCGCCGATCGAGTTATGCCCCGAAGGGGTCTTCTGTTGGGAAGACTTCCGTCGGGTCACATTTGAAAAACAGGGAAACTATACATGGTCTGCACTTGCCGCACAGCTTGGCAAAGAAACACAGGTACTCTGCATCGTCAACACGCGAAAGGCGGCGCAGGCGGTCTTTTCCCAGCTTCCCCCAGACGGCTCCTATCATCTGTCTACCTTGATGTATCCGGCACACCGCCGCGCGACACTCTCGGAGATCCGAACGCGCTTACAGCAGGGACTGCCCTGCCGCGTTGTATCCACCTCACTGATCGAAGCCGGCGTCGATGTGGACTTTCCAACCGTCTACCGCGAAGAAGCCGGATTGGATTCCATCCTGCAAGCCGCCGGAAGATGCAACCGAGAGGGTAAAAATGACGCTTCCCAGTCCAAGGTCGTCGTTTTCAAGGGAGAGGATAAAGCACCGCCCCTGTTTTCTATTCCCATCGGTGCCTATCAACAGGCCATGTGCCATTACGATGCACTGGACAGCCGCGATACGATCGCCTTTTATTTCCGTGAACTGCTGGAGCTCAAGGGCGAAGCCGCACTCGACAAAAAAAAGATCCTGCACACAATGCAAAATTCTCCTATGTGCTTCCGTACCATTGCAAAGGAGTTCCATCTGATCGACAGCCCCACCCAAACCATCTATGTTCCCTTGGAAGACGGAGCCGCACTGACGGCACGTCTGCGCAGCGGCGAAGATCATAGATCCCTGTTCCGCGCCCTTGGGCGATATGGCGTGTCAGTCTATTCTCAGGACTTTGCTGCACTGGAGGCATCCGGCGCGATCGAACTGCTGGAAAATGGCTGTGCCATCCTGATTGATGTTTCCCTGTACAGTCCCGAAACCGGTCTTTCCCTAGACGCTGACAGTGGTCAAGCATTGTTTGTATAAAACAGTAGGGGGACATTCCTGTCCCCCCGTTTCATTACGATATTTCTATCTATTTTTCAATCCACACATCCTTTTCCAAAGGAATAAAATGTGACTTTTTTATTATACCGCATTTTTCCCATTCCTGCAAGCAGAAAGTATACTTGTATTATTCATAGATAGAAATATCGTAAATATATTGACAACCATCTTGCAGTGTAGTAGACTTGCCTTAAGGAGAAAACAAATTCTCACTTCAAGTAGAAAGGAGCGTATCCAATGTCGATTCGATTCAAGGTTTGGGGCGAGTATGCACTCTTTACCAGACCCGAAATGAAAACCGAGCGAGTCAGCTATGATATCATGACCCCATCTGCCGCACGCGGACTGCTCGAAAGCCTGT
This sequence comes from Butyricicoccus sp., assembly GCA_020025755.1. Classification (GTDB taxonomy): domain Bacteria; phylum Bacillota; class Clostridia; order Oscillospirales; family Butyricicoccaceae; genus Butyricicoccus. The sequence continues at coordinate 72,021 of JAHHRO010000003.1, forward strand.
TCTGGCATCCAGGGATGGCGTGGCGAATAGACCGTATCCATGTCTGCTCCCCCATTCGCTTTGCCAATGTGCGCCGCAACGAGGTCAAATCCACCATCAGCGCGCGTACTGCCCGTTCCGCGATGGATCGCGGAAGCGATGATCTTTGGATGGCAGCCTCAGAAAATATCCAGCAGCGTGCTTCCATGCTGCTGCGTGACGTCTGCTATGTGATCGATGCACATTTCGATATGACAGACAAAGCAGCCCCCAGCGACAATCCCGGCAAATTTCTGGATATGACACGCCGCCGCATTGCACGCGGTCAGTGCTATTCTCAGCCGTATTTCGGCTGTCGGGAATTTCCGGCACACTTTGCCCCCTGTGAGGAGCTTCCGCCCTGCCCAGATGAACTGCGCGGCGAGCAAGATCTCGGATGGATGCTATGGGATATGGACTTTTCCGACCCTCAAAATATCCAGCCACTCTTTTTCCGCGCTATTCTTCGGGATGGTGTATTGGAAGTTCCCGCTCGCAACAGTGAGGAGGTGCACGGATGATCCTGCAAAGCTTGGTTGCGCACTACGAGACGCTTGCTGCACACGGTAAGATCGCCCGTCTCGGCTGGGCGGCTGTCCCCGTCTCCTTTGTGCTGTATATCGACGATACGGGTGCCTTGACTCAGGTCGTATCTGCAAAAATAGAAGTGCAGAAGAAAGAGAAATCCGTTCTTTCCCCACAACCCATGACCCTGCCTGCACCGGTAAAGCGTGCTTCCAGCATATCTCCAAACTTTCTCTGCGACCATTCCGGCTATATGCTGGGGTTCGACAACAAAGGAAAACCAAAGCGCACGCTGGAATGCTTTGCCGCCTGCAAGGCACTGCACGAATCCCTGCTCTCCGATGTGGATACGCCGGCTGCCAAGGCGATCTTAGCGTTCTTTCGTACATGGGAGCCGGAAAAAGCGACCGAACACCCTGCACTTCAAGATGCTATGGAGGAACTTTTGAAGGGTGCCAATCTGGTCTTTCGCTATAGCGGAGCATATCCCCATGACGATCCCGAAATTCAGGCTGCATGGCAGCGTACCTATGACGCAGCAGGCGACGGACCCGAAATGGTTTGTCTGGTCACGGGGATCAAAGGTCCTGTGGAAACCATACACCCATCGATCAAAAAGGTTGTCGGCGCACAGTCCAGCGGTGCAGCGTTGGTCTCCTTCAATGCAGATGCCTTCTGCTCCTATGGAAAAACCCAAAACCTCAATGCGCCTACCGGAAAATACGCCGCCTTTGCCTACACCTCAGCCCTCAATCATCTGCTCGCAGATACAGATCATGTCTTCCGCATTGGAGATGCAACCGTTGTATTTTGGGCAAAGAATGGTGAACCCGCCTACCAGAACCTGTTCAGCAGTTCTTTCTTCGACAGTCCTTCCTCCTATTCTGCATCCAAACTGCAAAATACACTGGAAAAACTATGTAAAGGCGATTCTGTTTCCTATGAAGAAAGCCGACTTGACCCCAATATGGATTTTTATATTCTGGGACTGTCCCCCAATGCCGCGCGGCTTTCCGTTCGTTTCTTCATGCACAATACCTTCGGCAGCATCATACGCAATATCGAAGCGCATTATAATCGGTTGGAGATCGTTCGTCCATCGTTCGATTCCTTTCCAACCATTCCGCTCTGGAAGCTGCTCAGTGAAACCACCAACCAAAACGCGCGCGATAAATCCCCTGCCGCCAATTTGTCCGGCGATACGCTGCGTGCCATCCTGAACAATACGGATTACCCTGCGACCCTGCGAAACGGTGTTGCCATGCGGATCCGCGCCGAGCGCAATATCACACGCGGACGCGCAGCCATACTCAAAGCCTATTACACCAAACGTCCACACCCTGATGTACCAAAGGAGGTCTTGACCGTGTCACTCAACCCAGACAGCAGCAATGTTCCCTATACGCTCGGACGGCTTTTCTCCGTTTTGGAGGATATCCAAGCCAAATCAGCCAATCCCAATCTCCAAAGCTCTCAAAAAAGCAGTGAAAATGAGTCGAATCCAAAAAACTCCGGAATCAACACAACCATCAAGGATCGATATTTCAACGGTGCTTCCGCAACGCCTTCCCATGTTTTTCCAGTTCTGATCAACCTTGCACAAAAGCACCTTAGAAAATTAAATTCTGGCACACAGAAGCATTATAATAAGAAGCTGGGAGAACTGATGGATAAACTCGGCGAATCCTATCCCACCCATTTGAGCCTGCCGCAGCAGGGTGCGTTCCAGCTCGGCTATTATCACGAGACACAGGCGCGTTATGCAGCACATACCGATAAGGAGGAAGAAGAAAATGTGTGAACCAATCAAAAACCGTTATGAATTTGTCATCCTGTTCGATGTGGAAAACGGAAACCCGAATGGTGATCCGGACGCAGGCAATATGCCGCGCATCGACCCTGAAACCGGTCTGGGACTTGTGACCGATGTATGCCTCAAGCGCAAGATCCGCAATTATGTGGAAACCGTCAAGGAGGACACCGAGGGCTACCGCATCTATATCAAAGAAAAAGTCCCTCTGAACCGCAGTGATAATGAGGCTTATGCAGCACTGAATGTGACCGAAAAAACCATAAAAGATAAGAAAAAGTCCGATGAAAATCTGGATATCAAGATCCGTGACTGGATGTGCAGTAAGTTTTATGACATCCGTACCTTCGGTGCCGTGATGACGACTTTTGTAAAAGCAAACCTCAACTGCGGACAGGTGCGCGGACCAGTACAGCTTAGCTTTGCCCAGAGCGTAGAACCGATCGTTCCGCAGGAAGTGACCATCACCCGTGTTGCGATCACGACCGAGGCTGATGCAGAAAGCAAGAATAACACGATGGGGCGCAAATATATCATCCCCTATGGGCTCTATCGCTGTGAAGGCTATGTGTCCGCAAACCTCGCACGCAAAACGACCGGCTTCTCGGAGGAAGATCTGGAACTGCTGTGGGAGGCGATCCTCAATATGTTTGAACACGATCACGCCGCTGCGCGCGGAAAGATGGCGGTTCGGGAGTTGATCGTATTCAAGCATGACAGCGAGCTTGGCTGTGCACCTGCATGGAAACTCTTCGATACCGTCCATGTGACACGAACACAGACGGATACTGATACCCCTGCGCGTTCCTACGCGGACTACACTGTGACCGTGGACGAGGCCGCCCTTCCATCCGGCGTAACCTGCCAGCGCATGGGCTAATGATCTGCGAGGAAGATTATCTTTTACTTTCCGGTTTGCAGCACTTCGCTTTCTGTCCGCGTCAATGGGCATTGATCCATTTGGAAAAACAATGGGCAGACAACTTTCAGACAGCAAATGGTACGATCTTTCACACGCGTGCACATGACACATCCCTGCGCGAACGTCGTGGAGATACTTTGATCGTCCGGAACTTATCCATTCTATCCCATACCCTCAAGTTATCTGGTCAATGTGATGTGGTTGAATTTCATCAGAACGCGGATGGGGTCTCTATCCATGGCGAATCCGATCTCTGGCTGCCCTATCCAGTAGAATACAAGCGCGGCAAACCCAAGGCAAGCAATGCAGATCTGCTGCAATTATGTGCGCAGGCAATGTGTTTGGAGGAAATGCTCTGCTGTTCGATTCCGGAAGGTGCGCTGTATTATGGCGAAACACGCCATAGGATGCCTGTCCTCTTAACGGAAGATCTGCGCGAG
>JAHHRO010000030.1 GCA_020025755.1 Butyricicoccus sp.
AAATGGGAAACGGGAGTGAGTATACCAGATACCACCATGCTGGTTCCGCTCTCTGAATTGCTTGGTGTGACGGTCACAGAGCTTCTTATGTGCGCGCGTATGGAACAGCCCCATGCAGTCGAACCCGAGCAGGTGGAAACATTGGTCAAGACTGCGATCGCCTTTTCTGATGAAAAGCCGCTGCGTGCCTATCAGGAAAAGGGAAAAAAATGGATGCTGGTATATCTCGCGGCACTGCTTATAGGAGGCAGTGCGGTGCTGCTGGCGTATACGAGCGGACAGGCAGAGGAATATATCAGTATGTTCTTTGCGATGAGCGCGATATTTGGTGCGTATTTTTGCTTTTTCGTGCAAGCGCGGCTGCCAAAATATTATGATGAAAACCGAATCAGTGCGTATACGGATGGTATGTTCCGCATGAATCTGGTAGGGGTCTCTTTCAATAATACAAACTGGCCTCATATTGTCAGGGCGTGCCGTATTTGGATCTGCGCGGCAATGGCATTTCTGCCAGTGCTTTCTTTGCTGATGGAACACGCACAGATCGCGTGGTGGACTGTGAGCAAACCGTATGTGATGCTGTTTCTTTTCTTGGCAATGTTCCTGCTTCCAATCTATATCGTTGGCAGGAAATATGGATCACAATAAATACAAACGCCCTATGCATCAAGATTTGGCATAGGGCGTTCGTTATGTTATAAGGAAACAGGCGTTATCCGAGGGTGACATCAAGCACCATCATCAGCACAAAGCCGAGGGAAAGCCCGATGGTGCCGACATTGCTTCTGGAGTTGGAAGCGGCTTCCGGAATCAGTTCTTCTGCCACAACGTACATCATTGCGCCAGCAGCAAAGGACAGGAAATAGGGAAGCAGTGGAGTCATCCAAGCAGACAGCATAATGGTGAGAAAGCCGGCGATGGGTTCTACGATGCCGGACAGCGTGCCGTAGATGAATGCCTTGGTACGGCTCATATTGCGTTCGCTGCGGAGCGGCAGGGAAATGATCGCGCCTTCTGGAAAGTTCTGAATGGCAATGCCGATCGAAAGTGCAAATGCACCTGCCAAGGTCAGCGGAGTGTTCTGTGCCAGTACGCCAGCAAATACGACACCGACCGCCATACCTTCCGGAATGTTATGGATGGTGACGGCAAGCAAGAGCATGGTTGTTTTGTGGAATGAAGACAGCGCATCGGTTGGTTCTTCTGTTTCGGCATAGACTTGCGGTACCATGCGGTCGATCAGCAGCAGGAATGCAATGCCCAGAAGAAAACCGACGACCGCAGGGACGAAGCAGAACTTGCCGAGATGGGCAGACTGTTCGATTGAGGGCATGATGAGTGACCAGATCGACGCTGCAATCATAACACCGGATGCAAAGCCAAGCAGACCCTTTTGCAGCCGCGTGGGCAGCATCCCACGCAGGAAGTAAACGCAGGCAGCACCAAGGGTCGTGCCGATAAATGGGATCATCAGACCGAGTAAAATTTCCATAAGTACAATGACTCCTTTCTGTATATCGAAATGTGTGTGGTAAGACAGCGCAGATTTCACCCTGCCTCAAATGTTATCCTAAACTAACTTTAGTCATTTGTCAATGCGGAAATCTGCCTGTAGTATGGTATGTGCACAGGGCAAAATGTGTTAAAACACGCATAAATGGTGAAAAACCCCTGAAATCCAGTAGATTTCAGGGGTTTTTCAGGTTGTTTTGTGAAGTGCTTGGAGAGAGCAGATATTCTGCACAGACAGGATATGCGTATTTTTTTTCCTAGGAACGCGTACAATAAGGTTATGCACGATCGGCGATGGGGACATAGGGAACATGCCCTGAGAGTGCTTTGTATGCAGGACGAATGATGCGTCCGCCGCAGGCGATCTCCTCCATGCGGTGTGCGATCCAGCCCACAACGCGTGCAGTGGCAAAGAGGGGCGTGAACATTTCCGGTGGGATCCCCAGCATTCGATATACCAGACCGGAATACAGATCCACGTTGGCACACATCACTTTCGTATCTGCGCCGCGCACTGCTGCAAAGGCGGCAGGGGTCAGCTTTTCTACCATCTCGATGAGATTGAATTCATCACTGTACCCCTTTTTCTCTGCGAGTGGGCGAGCGGCAGCTTTGAGAGCAACCGCGCGTGGGTCGCTCAAAGTATAAATGGCATGCCCCATGCCGTAGATTAGACCGGAATGGTCTCCGACTTCTTTCCGCAGGATGCGAAGCAGATATTGATATACCTCATCTGCATCGTCCCAATGCGATACATTCTCCTTGATATCTTCAAACATTGTAACAACTTTAAGGTTCGCGCCGCCGTGTCGGGGGCCTTTCAGAGAACCAACAGCCGCGGCGATTGCAGAATAAGTATCCGTACCTGAGGAGGAAGTCACGCGTGTGGCAAAGGCGGAGTTATTGCCGCCGCCATGCTCGGCATGCAGGATCAGACAGCGATCAAGCAGCTTGGCTTCTTCATCGGTGAACGATTCGTCCGGACGGATCAGACGCAGGATGTTTTCCGCAGTGGAACGGGTTGGGTCGGGCACATGCAGATACATAGACTCGTTTTCAAAGTATCGGCGGCGCGCTTGATACGCGTGCGAGATGATGACCGGATACTTTGCCATAAGTCCGATGCCCTGCCGCAGGATATTTTCTGTGGAGATGTCATCGGGATTGGGATCGTAGGAATAGAGCGCGAGCGTAGCACTTGCAAGCTTGTTCATGATATCACGGCTAGGCGCACGCATGATCATATCTTCTGTAAAGTTGTCGGGCAAGGCGCGTGCTTCTCCGATCATTTGACTGAACCGTGTCAGCTGTGTCTGGCTGGGCAGACTGCCAGAGAGCAGGAGATATCCGACTTCCTCAAAGCCAAAACGATTTTCACTTTCAAAGGCATACAACAGATCATAGATATCAATACCCCGATAGGTCAGATGACCCTCGATCGGTTCCCGTTCACCCTCATTGAGCAGGTATCCATGGACATTGCCAAGCCGTGTGATGCCAGCGAGTACGCCTGTTCCATCTGCGTTTCGCAGACCGCGCTTGACGCTGTACTTGGTAAAGGCTTCTTTTTTGATTTCGTGCATCGGGCGAAGCTGCGCACAGATGGTCGAGATCATCTCAGGGTCCATGTTTTTCATCTGGTTGAGCATGGCGAAAACTCCTTTTCAGGGAAAAGATATTTGAAATAATATTACGCCTATCTTGCAAATATGTCAATGTGCTAAAAGAAAAAAGCACGAAGTCAGGAGGTAGAAAAATGAGAAAAATATTGGGGATCGGTCTGATGCTTACGGGGATCATTTATGTACTGCCTGTATTTTGTGGATATCTCGATACAGAAAAGGCAGACTTTGTTCCGCAGGAAAAAAGCACAGTACATGCAGAAATATCGGATACAGCCAATCAGGAGGAGCCGGAGAAGATCCAAGCAAGCGGACAGATCACGGTTGGAATTGATGGAGAGGCACGGGAAATGCCGCTGGAGACGTATGTCGTTGGCGTTGTCTCAGGGGAGATCTCCCCTGATTTTCCGGAAGAAGCGATCAAGGCGCAGGCGGTTGCGGCACGCACCTATGCACTCTATAAACAGCAGGCGGGGCGGCCGGCGCAGCATGAGGATGCGGATGTCTGCGATGATCCGGCGCACTGTGCGGCGTATGTGGATCTTGAGACAGAAGCGGCAGCACTTTGGGGGGAGACGGCAAAGATAGACGCCGCAGCCATCCGCCGCGCAGTCAAGGCGACGGAGGGCATGGTGCTGACATATGAAGACAAACCGATTATAGCTGTATTCAGTGCGGCGGCAGGGGAAAAAAGCGAACGCGCCGCAGATGTATGGGGCAGTGATATCCCATACCTGCAATGTGTAGACAGTCCCGGGGGCGATGCCTGTCCAAAATATCATGCGACAGTCACGCTGTCAGCAGACGAAATCCGCAAGCGTGCGGCAAAGAGTATCCCCTCGGCAGATCTTTCTGGAAAACCATCTGAGTGGTTCAAGGCTTCCAAGCGGAGCGAAGCCGGAGGCATCGTTTCCATGAAATTTGGCGGTGTTCCGGTACAGGGGACGGCAATGCGCACCCTTTTGGGGCTGAATTCGACCAATTTCACGGTCAAGGTGAGCGGTGACCAGCTGACTTTCACCACAATAGGCTATGGACATGGCGTGGGACTGAGCCAGTGGGGGGCGAAGTATGCAGCGGAGCAGGGACAGACTTGGCAGGAGATCCTGACGCATTACTATCCCGGAACAAAAATCACGAAGATCACGGTATAAATGCAGGGATGCATGGCGATACTACCCTCGGAGGTGTTCAGAGCTATGCATAAACAAGGAACGGGATATACCGGACAAGGGAAATCAGATCGTGGATTCTATATTATTTTGGCGATCTGTTTGACCGTTATCGTGGTTTCAAGCTATATTTTGTTTGTAGGGCCGGGGAAAAAAGAAGAACCGATGGATGAGACCCTGTATCTGCCATCCACGACCCCTACGGTGCAGACACCGGTGGCTGTGCCCAATGTGGATCTGCCGGCAGAGCCAGCCGAGCCAACTGTACAGCCGGAACCTGCCAAGGAGCCGGAAAAAAAGCCTGAGCCGCCCAAGTCGGAGCCAACCAAAAAACAGACCGCCGCAGAAGCACCTGCACCTATTTGGATCAAGCCGGTAGACGGGGCGGTTTTGAAGCCCTTCTCGGGGGATGAACTTGTCAAGGATGAAACGATGGGGGATTGGCGCGTGCATACAGGAACGGATTATGCGGCGGATACGGGGACGCGTGTCTATGCAGTGTCCGATGGGACGGTTGAGCGTGCTGCGGTCGATCCGCTGTATGGTGGTATCGTCGTGCTGAATCTCAAGGATGGAAAGCAAGCAGTATACCAGTGTCTTGGAGAAAAGATTAAGGTCAAGACCGGAGATAAGGTACGCGCGGGGGATGTGATCGGAACCGTGGGTACGATCGGACATGCGGAGGCGGCGCAAAAAAGTCATCTCCATGTGGAACTCTACAAAGGTGGAGAGCCGATCGATCCGGAAAGTGTATTCGGTAAGGCAAAGACAAGCGCAGAGCACAAACCGGCAGTCGATGCAAGCGTGCCTCAGTCCAAGATCGACGTGGAAGAATGATTTTGCAAAGTAAAAGACCGAATCAACGGATTCGGTCTTTTTGCCTGTTCAGTTCACGTCTGGCAGATCCAGCTTTTTCAGATCGACATCGATCGGACCGCATCCAGCGCACTTGGAACAGTCGTGCATGCAGGCCATTGGGTCATTGGGATCTTCCTCGCGGCACAGGGAGAGAACGGAGTCATCTCCCTGCTTTTCGCCGACCAGAAACTTTGCTGCCGCTTCTTCCGCAGAGCCTGTAACGCCGGGGACAAGCAGTACGCCGAGCATTTCCAGCGCATTGCGCGAAGCAATTCCCAGTTCGCCGCAGATCAGGACATCGATCGCATATTGACCGATGAAATTCAGGAGGCGGATGTGCCCCTCGCCGGAGCAGGTCACCAGCTCTTTTCCGGTCGGTTCCCCGTTTTCCGCCGTTACGATCAAAAATTCCTGACAGGAGGCAAGCGAAGCCGCAACGGAGCCTGCCTGATAAGCAATCGCAATTTTCATTGGAAGCGTTCCTTTCTGTATTACAGCAGGGATTCAAGCATGGAGGCTGCACCCTTGAGGGACTCAGGGAGCTTTGCATCCTCGATCTGTCCTGCATCGACTGCTTCAGCCAGCTTGGGATCGATCGGCAGCTTTGCCAGAACAGGGATCTCGTACTGTGCAGCGACTTCTTCTACATGGCTTTTGCCGAAGATCTCGATATGCTTGCCGCAATCCGGACAGGCAACATAGCTGTAGTTTTCGATGATGCCGAGCAGCGGGATATCCATCATCTGTGCCATTTTGACTGCCTTGCCCACGATCATGGATACCAGATCCTGCGGAGAGGTCATAACGATGATGCCGTCGACCGGCAGGGACTGGAATACGGTCAGTGGTACGTCACCAGTGCCCGGAGGCATATCCACGAACATGAAGTCTACATCCTGCCAGATCACATCCGCCCAGAACTGCTTTACGGTCTCTGCAATGATGGGACCGCGGTAGATGACCGGATCATCTGCGTTCGGAAGCAGGAAATTCACAGATACCATGTCGATACCTGTTGTGGAAGTCTTTGGAAAAATACCATCCTCGCAGCCCTCCAGCTGGCCGGAGAGACCAAATGTCTTGGGGATGGAAGGACCTGTGATATCTGCGTCGAGGATCGCGCTGTGATAGCCGCGGCGTGTCATGGAAACGGCAAGCATAGAAGTGACAAGAGACTTGCCAACGCCGCCCTTGCCGGAAACAACGCCGATGACCTTACGAACGGTAGAGAGTTTGTTCGGTGCTACTTGCAAACTCTTTGGCCCGCCGCAGTTGGAAGAACAGGATTCGCAGTTGTGCGAACAACCCATAAAAAAACAACTCCTAACAATTGATTTAATAAAAGATACAGCCCTATTATACTGCAAATGACTGTGTTTCGCAATGCGGAAATGGTACAATAGATAGGAAATGTTATGAAAATTCTTTGTGATTACAGGACTTTGATAAAAAACAGCGAAAAAATCATGTGTTTTTTTGCACGATTGGGTTTTGTTGGAGGATCAGGATCCAAACGGAAAGTTTTTGGGAAAATCGAAGAGACTGAGAGAAACAGGGGAACTATTTGCAGGATCCTGCGTCTAAAGAAGCAAAAGGAATCATTAAGAACAGAAATCAAGGAGACGTAGAAAATGAAAAAAGGATTGCTGACGTGTATTGCGCTTGTAATGGCAGGACTGTTGACTGCCTGCGGTGGGAGCAAGACCGAACAGGATGCGGTAGATCTCAATGCATTCTATAACGAACTGGCTGAGATCTATGAATGGAACGATGGATATATGATGGAAATTGAGGAGGATATGCTCGATTCCTACTATCCGGGGCTCAAGGATATCCCAAAGAAACAGTTTATCGCGCGTACACCGATGATCTCCGCCGCGGTGTGTGAGATCATTCTCGTGGAAGTGGAAAATCCGGAAGACACCAATGCGGTCGAGGAGATCTTAAAGGCACATGTCAAGCAGCAGGCAGAAGGCGGTGCGTGGTATCCGGCGTCTATGGAAGCATGGAGTCAGGCCGCGGTACTCCAAAATGGAAACTTCATCGCGCTCATTGCGTCCTCCACCGATCAGGATGCCATCGAGGGAGCATTCAATCAGCTGTTTGAAAGCAAGTAAACCATCAATTTGAAACGAAAATACAAGAGCCGCAGCTGCGTGCTGCGGCTTTTGCTCTCGAATTAGAACCGCAGAAAGGGAGGAAATCCGGTGGTATTTAGCAGCTTGACTTTCTTATTTGCATATTTACCCATCACCTTGCTGCTGTATTTTATCACGCCGCTCAAGGCACGCAATTTGATGCTGCTGATCGTCAGCATGCTGTTTTATGCATGGGGAGAACCCATCTATATTGGGATCATGGTGCTTTCCATCTTGATCGACTATGTACATGGATTTTTGGTTGAAAAATACCGTGCAGATGACCGAAAGGCACGCTGGTTTGTGGCACAGTCCGTGATCTTTAATTTGCTCGTACTGGGATTCTTCAAATATTGGGATTTCCTTGCCGTAAATCTATCTCAGCTTTTGGGGATATCCATTCCACAGATGCACATTCCGCTTCCCCTTGGCATCTCGTTTTTCACGTTCCAGACCATGAGTTACACCATCGACGTTTATCGGCAGGATGCACCGGCACAGCGCAGTCTCATCGCCTTTGGTACGTTCGTCACCATGTTTCCGCAGCTGATTGCAGGACCTATCGTCAAGTATAAAACGGTGGCGGAGGAGCTGAACGTGCGAAAGCATACAATGGAAAACTTTGCGCTGGGCGCACGGCGGTTCACCGTGGGTCTTGCAAAGAAGGTACTCCTCGCCAATTCTATTGGACAGCTGTGGGAGCAGTCCCTCGCGTCACAGGACGCAGGCACGCTCACGGTTGCTGGTGGCTGGCTGGGACTATTGGCATTTGGCTTTCAGATCTATTTTGATTTTTCCGGATATTCGGACATGGCAATCGGTTTGGGGCGGATTTTTGGGTTCCAATTCAATGAAAATTTTGATTACCCCTATTTGTCCGCGTCGGTCTCGGAGTTTTGGCGGCGGTGGCACATGTCGCTCACTTCATGGTTTCGGGAGTACCTGTATATCCCGCTGGGCGGAAACCGCGGCGGCACAGCAAAAAGTCTGCGAAACCTCTTGATCGTATGGCTTTGTACGGGATTCTGGCACGGCGCAAGCTGGAATTTTGTGCTTTGGGGTTTATACTTTGCCGGGTGGCTCATTCTGGAAAAATATGTACTGTGCGATTTTCTGGAGACTGTGCCCAATGGATTGCGACGCATCTATACCTTGTTTGCCGTCTTTGTCGGCTGGGGATTGTTTGCAATCGAGGATCTGGAACAATGTATGGCGTATCTTGCGATATGCTTTGGCGGGGGTACGGTCTGGAGCGACGCAGACGGCTATCTCTTCAGAAGCTATGCCATCCTGCTTGCGGTACTTGTGATCGCGTCCACGACTGTGGGCAAGCGTGTATGGGAAAGTCTGCCTGTGCGCGTGGCTGAGATCGCAGCACCCATCCTCATGCTGGCAGGCCTGTTCCTGTGTACGGCATATCTGGTAGACAGCAGCTACAATCCGTTTTTGTATTTCCGGTTTTGAAAGGGAGGTGTACTATGACAAAAGCATACAGCCGCACGCTCACCGTTTTGTTTTGCGCGTTTTTGGGTGGTCTGCTGGCTTGGCATATCGTTTTGCCGGATCGAAGCACTTCTGAGGCGGAAAACCGCACCTTGGCACAGTTTCCGGAATTTTCATGGAAAACCTTGGCAGACGGCAGCTATGCAAAGGGCATCGAAGCCTATTTTGCAGACCAATTTCCCATGCGCGATACATGGACGGGAGCAAAGGTACGCACGGAGCAGATGCTTGGAAAACGAGAGTTTCATGCGGTGTATCTCTGTGAGGATCGGCTGATCGCAGCCGTTCCGGAACCCGATCACGCGTTGGTTGCGCGCAATCTGGCAAGTGTCAAAAAGCTGTCCGAGCGGATGCCGGTGCTCATAGGGCTCATTCCATCGGCAGCGGATATCTGGCAGGAAAAGCTGCCCTCTGGTGCACCCAGCTGGGATCAGCAGGGCTTGCTGGAGCAGGTAAAGGCAATGGGGATCAAACAGATCGAGTTTCGCCCTGTTTTGCAGCGGCACAGGCAGGAGCCTGTATTTTATCGTACCGATCACCATTGGACAACGCTTGGCGCGTATTATGGGTACAGGGCGGTCATGTATGCACTTGGACAGGAGCCTCTGCCCAAGGAAACGTTTCTGCCGGAGACTGCGAGCGGGACGTTCTACGGTACGCTGTATTCCCAGTCCGGCGTGCATTGGCTGGAGCCGGACACGATCGAATTTTGGATACCAGAGGATGGCTTGACCGTAACCTCATGGCGGAGCGGCAAGCCGCAGCCATCCATGCTGTATGATCGTTCCTATTTGGAGAGAAAAGATCAGTATTCTGCATTTTTGGGTGGAAATCAGCCGCTTTGCGTGATCGAGAATGAAAATGCAGCGCGTCAGGAGAAGCTGCTGCTGGTGCGCGACTCCTATTCGGACGCGCTGGCCCCGTTTTTGGCGCAGCACTATCAACAAGTCCATTTGCTCGATCTGCGCTATTATCATGATTCGGTGGCAAAGTATGCAGAAGAACAGGATATCGATCAGGTGCTTGTTCTCTACAGCATCCCGAATTTTATCACAGATCGAAATCTGGTACTGGCAGGGAGATGAGAGGTAGTATGCGCCTTCGTTTTTTGGGGAATCATAAAATGCGCACGATGCTTTTGCACCGTGCGCATTTTTTATTTGGATTTGTCTGCGGGACTGCAAATGAGCGCAAACAGACAGCCGAATACGATTGCGGCTGCAATGCCTCCGGCTGCACCGGTCACACCTCCGGTGAATGCGCCGAGCAGACCCTTTTCGGCAACTCCGGCAGCCGCACCGTTTGCGAGGGCGTAGCCGAAGCCGAGCAGCGGCACGGTCGCGCCTGCGCCGCCCCATTTTACGAGGGGCTCGTAGATGTCAAGACCGGTGAGGATCACACCGAGCACGACATATCCGGCAAGGATACGCGCTGGGGTCAGCTTGGTTTTATCAATCAAAATTTGGGACAGGGCACAGATGATGCCGCCGACCAAAAATGCGTGCAGATATTGCATCGGGATCACACTCCTTCTAATACGACTGCATGGCAGATACCGGCGATGCCCTGCCCTTGCTGGACGGAAGTTGGGCTCATGAGCGCACCGGTTCCGGCAAAGATGACGTGCCGCAGCGCACCCTGCTCCATACGGCGCAGGATATCACCGCAGAGGACTGCGGCGGAGCAGCCACAGCCTGAACCGCCTGCATGAACATCCTGCTCGGTATCGTAAAGCAGAACGCCGCAGTCGTCATAGCTTTGCCCGAGGTCGATACCGTCGCGCTGGAACAGCTCGCGCAGCAGACCGCTGCCAACACGGGCAAGGTCGCCGGTCAGGATACGGTCATAGTCGGCAGGCTTGGTATGGGTATCCGCAAACAGGTGAGACAGGGTATCATACGCTGCCGGTGCCATAGCAGCACCCATGTTATTGGCATCTGTCACATCGAGGTCGACCATCTGTCCAAAGGTGACATGGGTCACGCGGATGTGAGACGGTTGTGTGCGTAAGACTACAGCACCGGCGGCAGTGGCTGTCCATTGTGCAGTGGGTGTACGCTGTCCACCGTAGGCGAGCGGAAAGCGGTATTGCCGTTCAGCAGCGCAGTAGTGAGAGGATGCCGCCGCACATAGAGTCTGTGCAGTGCCGCCATCTACAAAACAGGAACCCACCGCCAGCCCCTCCGCCATCGTGGAGCATGCGCCATAAAGCCCGACGAATGGTATATTCGTGGTCACAGAGGCGAGGGATGAGCCGATACATTGGTTGAGCAGGTCGCCGGCAAGCAGCAGATCCAAATCAGAAATCTGTAAGCCGGATTTCCTGACAGCGGTGTCGATCGCCATGCGCTGCATGCTTGCTTCCGCCAGTTCCCATGTCTTTTCGCCAAAGTGTGTGTCATTGGAAACGGTGTCGAATGTGCCCTGCAAAGGACCTTCGCCCTCCTTTTGTCCGACAACTGCTGCATGGGAAGAAAGATATACAGGGCGGTCGAGTGAAATGGTGCGCCGCCCCAGTCGCTTTGCCATAAGATCCCCTCCTAATATGCTGTAGTATGCCAGAAAAGCAGGAGAACTATGCAGAAAAAATGACAGAGCATCGTACGGTATACTTTTTGTAAAACAGGTAAAAAGCAGATGAGCTGAGGCGGATCTGCTATGGGATCGCTTGACGATGAGCCCTGTATATTTGTGCAACATGATCATTTTACAGGGGGAAATGCCTTAATATAAGGAAAAAGGGAGCGAAAGCTTCCTTGCTGGTAAAAAAATCTTCGCCTGAAATGCTGAGTTTTAGTGGGAAAATAAAGCGATTTTAGAGAGAAAATAAAAGAAAATAAGAGAAAATACATAATTTATTCATAACTTTTGTTGAAATTATACAAATAAAAAATGCAAATGAACGGATAAAAAGTGCAAATTATTTAATAGCAAGTTCTGGTAAAATAAAACTTGTAGTTCAAGTGTTTCCTGAACACTTCCCAAATGGGAACACTGATAAATTACAAAGGAGAGAGGAGAAAGAAATCGCGTATCACAAAAGTCTGCGTAGAAAGGGGAAAGTATTATGCCAGACATTGTACTTACAAGAATTGACAATCGTTTGATCCACGGTCAGGTCGCAACCCAGTGGTGCGGCGTAGTAGGAGCAAACCTCCTTCTGGTTGCAAACGACTCTGTCGCAACGGATGAATTTCGTCAGGGACTCATGAACATGGCGGCTCCGGCTTATGCCCAGACCCGCTTCTTCACGATCGAGAAGACGATCAACATCATCCACAAGGCTTCTGCAAACCAGCACATTGCGATCATCTGCGAGAATCCGCAGGATGTCCTGAAGCTCGTAGAGGGCGGTGTGCCGATCAAGAAGCTCAACATCGGCAACATGCACATGGCAGACGGGAAGCGCCAGGTTGCAACCTCTGTAGCCGTTGATGACGATGATGTTGCAGCATTCAAGAAGCTGCAGGATCTCGGTGTGGAACTGGAAATCAAGCGTGTTCCGGACACACCGGCTGAAAGCATTGATAAATTATTCAAGTAATTTTTCGATTCAACAGATTTTCTGATTGTGAATGATCTGGAAAGGAGTAACCATGGGAAACATTACAATTATCCAGGCTCTGCTGGTTTTTGTCGTTGCCTTTATCATGGGTATTGACCAGTTTAGCTTCCTGGAATCCCTGTATCAGCCGATCGTAACATGTCCGCTTATCGGTGCCATCCTTGGCAACTTTGAGCTGGGTATCGTTGTCGGCGGTGCATATCAGTTGATTCAAATCGGTAGTATGCCGATCGGCGGCGCACAGCCTCCGAATGCGATCCTCGGCGGCATCATGGCAACCGTATTTGCTGTATCGCTCAACATGGAGCCAACGGCAGACGGCGTCGGTGCTGCAATGGGTCTTGCAATTCCGTTTGCAGTATTTGGTCAGTATGCAGTTACCCTGACCTTCACCATCATGTCTGGTATGATGGCTAAGGCGGACAAGTGTGCAGAGAATGCAGATGTCAAGGGTATCCGCAACATCAACTTTACCGAAATGGCGATCCTCGGTACGCTGTTTGGTCTGCTGGCTGTCGGCGGTCTGTACGGCGGCACTCTGCTGGGCGACACCCTCAAGGATCTGTCTTACAGCTGGTCTTGGGTAATGGCTGGTCTGGACGCTGCTGGCGGCGCAATGAGATTCGTTGGCTTTGCGATCCTGATGAAGGTCATGATGTCCAAGGAGATGTGGGGCTTCCTGCTCGCTGGTTTTGCAATGGCTCTGCTTTGCAGCGCAAATGCAAGCACCGCTGGCGCAACCCTGCTTCTGTGTGCATTCGTTGGTATTGCCATTGCGATCTATGACTTCACGATCCATACCAAGATCAAGGCAAACGCTGGCATGAGCATGAGCAATATGGGAGGCGACGAAGATGGCATATAATATTCCTGAAAAGTACCAGGATCTGACCCCAGCCCCGCAGCTGGACAAAAAGACCCTGAACAAGATGGTTTGGATGTCCTGCTTCCTTCAGGCTTCCTTCAACTATGAAAGAATGCAGGCATGTGGTTGGCTGTGGTCTATGCTGCCCGGTCTCCAGAAGATCCATACCAATAAGGAAGACCTCAAGGCTTCCATGGCACATAACCTCGATTTCCTCAATACCCACCCGTTCCTCGTAACGTTCGTTATGGGTATCGTACTCTCTCTGGAGCAGAACAAGGTCGATACACAGACCATCCGCTCCGTACGTATTTCCGCTGCTGGTCCTCTGGGCGGCATCGGTGACGCACTGTTCTGGCTGACCCTCGTTCCGATCACCGCAGGTCTGACTGCGAACATCGCGATGGAAGGCAATATCCTCGGTGCGATCCTATTCTTACTGATCTTTAACGTATGTCAGTTTGTAATCCGTTGGTGGCTGATGCACTGGTCCTATGGACTGGGCACAAAGGCTGTTACCATGCTCACCTCCAATGCAAAGGAATTTACCCGTGCTGCAAGCATTCTGGGTGTATTCGTTGTCGGCGGTCTGATTGCAAACTATGGCGGCACCACACTGCGTATTATTGTTGGTGATCCGGCAATCAATATCCAGGGTCTGCTCGACGGCATTCTGCCGAAGCTGCTTCCGCTGCTCATCACCCTCGGTATCTACCTGCTCATCAAAAAGGGCTGGACACCGGTTAAGTGCATCATGCTGATCCTCGTTGTAGGTATTCTCGGCTGTGCATTCGGTATCTGGAGCGGCGACTCTAAGGCAATGGACGAAAATGGCAACAGCATTCCTGGCGGTTACAACCCACTGGTTGAGTGGTATGAGTATCCGGCACCGGCTGCCGAATAACAGCCGGCAGGTCTGCGATGCACTGCGTTCGGTTGGATTCCATCCAAAAGGATCAGGGCATTGCCTGAACCATGCCAGAATAATCGAATGTTCCGCTATGTAAATGCATAGCAGATCGGTCAAACAGGGGGGAATGACAAATGGTGCATTTCCCCCCGTGTTTTGACCAGAGAAATTGGGTGTTTCTGTGAGTGTATTAACTGCATCTGTTATCTTCCTCGCCTTTCTTGGTTATATTGGGTTCCAGATGGCGAAAAATTTTCAGCTTAGAAATTTGAATATGAGCCTGCAAAAACAGGATTATGAGACCGTCGAGCAGCTTTGCACGATGCCGATGGTACGCAAACTCCTTGGGGAGTATGTCAGTGATCTCTACCAGCTTCGCGGCTATTATATGGGAGGGAACACGGAAAAGCTTGAGCGGCATTTAAAGAAAATGCTGCAAACCACCTATCCAAACCTTGATGACAAAAGGAGTTTTTTGGAGCAATATTATCATACGTTCCTGCTCAGAGGGCAGAGAATGTATGCCGACTGGATGCTGGAAGGCATCCGTGCACTGGGAGATCCCTTATTCACCCGGTACAATGAGCAAGCCTACTGCGTTATGCTCGATGGGCGTAACGATCTGATAGAGGAAATGATCGATACGATCAATTCCAAGAAGTATTACGGATTTCCGCTTGGCGTCATCCTGTTTATGATCGGAAAACAGTATGAGGATCTGCACGATGACGAGAATGCAGTGATCTACTATGAAAATGCGAAAGTGTGTTTCCATCCAAGTACCATTTATGTTCCGGTGATCCAAAAGAAGCTGGCACGGTTGGCACCGCAGACGGAAACTGCACCTGCCTGAATCACTTGTAGATACAGGCAAATATAAAATATTACATAGATAGGAGAATGAAACATGATCGGATTGGTAGTAACAGGACATGCAAACTTTGCCTCGGGACTTACAAGCTCGGTGAATTTGATCGCCGGCGAACAGGAGGCTTATCGCTATATAGATTTCCTCCCGACTTACAGTCTCGAGGATTTGGCACGCGAGCTCACAAAGGCATTCGATGATCTCAAGGACTGCGAAGGCATTCTGGTATTCTCGGATCTCATGGGCGGCACACCATTCAAGACTGCGGTTGAAGTTGGCTTCCCACGCGGTAATGTAAATGTACTGTCTGGTACCAACCTGCCAATGTTGCTCGAAATCGTAATGTCCCGTAAGTTCATCGAGGATCTCGAGGACTTGACCCAGACTGCAATTGAAGTCGGCACCGAGGGTGTTGCACGTTATACGTTCCAGAAGGTCGAGGCAGTTGAGCCTGAGGACGGCATTTGATTTGTAAGATTCCATCGTAAAACAAGCATCTTTACACAGCCATAAACTTTGTGTGACTGCGTAAAATGCATGGAGCTGAAAGGAGCAGAGAATATGAAAACAGTTTTTGGCGTTGGTGAAGAAAAGATGAAGGAAACTTCCTCCGTCTTTACACTGACAGAGATCTATCAGCAGCCGGCAACTTGGGAAAAGACCTGCGCACAGATCGCAGAGCACAAGGATGAGATCAAGAAGTTTATCGATCAGATCCTGACCTGTGAGGACTTCGACGTGATCCTGACCGGCGCAGGTACCAGTGAGTTTGTGGGCAATGCACTGTTCCCCCATCTGACTCGCCTGTTTGGTCATAAGGTAAAGTCCTACGGCACGACCGATCTGGTTGCGACCCCGGAAGCATACCTGTCCCGCACAAAGCCGACTCTGCTGGTAAGCTTTGGCCGTTCCGGCAACTCGCCGGAGTCCGTTGGCGCAATTGATGTTGCTGAGGCAGTATGTGACAATGTTTATCACCTGTTTGTGACCTGTAACAAGGACGGCGCACTGTCCAAGCGTGCCGATACAACGGACAACTGCTATGCAATCAACCTGACCGATGAGACCCATGATCAGAGCTTTGCAATGACCTCCAGCTTCTCGAATATGTATCTGGCAACCTATCTGTGCTTCCATCTGGATGAGCTCGAGCAGGTAACTGCACAGGTCAAGGAGATCGGCGCAGCAGGTCAGAAGTTCCTCGACGGCAAGTTCGATGCTGCACAGAAGATCGTGGACAGCTTCCAGTTTGACCGCATCGTTTACCTCGGCAGCAACACCCTCAAGGGAACGGCACAGGAGTCTGCACTCAAGATGCTTGAGCTGACTGCTGGTCAGGTCGTTACCATGTATGATACCCCTCTGGGCTTCCGTCATGGTCCGAAGTCTATCGTAAACGATCAGACCCTGACTGTTGTATACCTCAGCGATGATGCATACACCAGACAGTACGAAGTAGATCTCATCAAGGAGATGAGCGGTCAGCGCAAGGCAAACCAGATCGTTGCAGTGATGTCCAAGGCGGACGACGAAGTATCTGCACTGGTTGACCATACCGTTGTATTTGATCTGGCTGGGGAGCATGAAAATGTACTGCTCGGTCTGGATTACATCCTGTTTGCACAGACCTTGGCAGTTCTGAAGTCTTTGGCTCTGGGCATCACACCGGATAACCCCTGCCCGACCGGCGAGGTAAACCGCGTTGTAAAGGGTGTTACCCTGTATCCGTATACCCGCAAGTGATTGCAAAAAAAGAACATGGATTGCCCGAATGGGCAGTCCATGTCCTTACTTTGATTTTCTTTGCGCAAGGGAAAGATCGCGCAGATGAAAAGCTGTATGGCGCAGCAAGAAAGAGCAGAAGGAGTAAGTTGAGTTATGAATTGGGAAGTTATCCTATGGACATGCAGCACGGTTGCTGTGATCTTTATTGTCTGCATGTTGGTCGCGCTGATCCTTTCTGCGCGGAACATGAAGAAGAACCGACAGGCAATGGCAGAATTGCAGAAGAACATCAAACCCGGTGCATCCATCATGTTTGCTGGCGGCTTTTATGGCAAGATCGTCAAGATCAAGGATGATGTGATCGATGTGGAAATGGGTAAGGGCGTTGTCGTTCAGATCTCGCGCTACAGCATTCAGTCAGCATCGTGAGAATGAACAGAGATACGGCTGTCGTCCACCGTATGGTTTAATGGTTCGCCTGCTGCCTGCTTTGCGTATTCACTGGGCGACATATCAAAATATTTTTTGAATAATCTTGAAAAATAATGGATGGAGCTGAATCCCAGTAAATAGGCGATCTCACTGATGGTATGCTGATTTTCGCGGATCAGCTCTTTACTCTTTTCCAGCTTGCTGTTCAGCAGATAGCTTTTGGGAGAGATATGCAGATACATCTTGAACAGCATTTGCAGGGAAGAACGCGAAATGAAAAATTCGTGGCAGATCTCCTCGATCGTGATGGGTTCGGTGACATGTGCGTTCATATATGCCAGAATCTGCTGCAAAAGATCGCTGTGTACCTCGCTCTGTGTACTGCCGGATATGATACGGCGTCTTCTGGTCTCATCTGCCTGCGTAAGCAGCCGAACCAGCACTTCCTGCAGGTAGCAGGGGATCAGCATTTGGGTATAATAAGAATCGGAAAGGGACTGCTTGCTCAGCTTCCACAAGATATCCTTGACCTCACTGGAACAGTGAAAGATATGATGGGCGAGGTGGAGCGGTGTTTTCCCTTTCAGATCGAACACCACGGTCAGGTAGGAACATGCCGAATCGATCGTGAGATGTCGGGCACGCAGCGGATCGTTGGGTGCACACAAAATAAGATCATGTGCGGAAAGCGTAAAATTATGCTTTTCAATCGAGACATTCAGCCTGCCTTGGCTCACATATAGAAGTTCATAATAGTTATGGGATGATGTGTGAAAATGAAACTGTGAAACATCGGTTTGATACCAGTCCAGAACTTCACAGACCTGAAACGGAGCCGACAGGGGCAGATAGGTGTAGGGCACGGGAAGCTCGGTCGGTACCATACAAACCTTGGGGGCAATGAGATTATATGTGACTTCATTGGAGACAGGAATGATATTGAAGTACATATTGGGCTTGATTTTCAGGTGGTCATGTATCGAAAAAATAGAGAGCTCCTCCAGTGTGGGAGAAGTGCCGATCAAAATAGACGCAAGTCCATGAACCAGCTCGATGTAGACCTCGCATGGAAAGGAAAACAGCTTGGTAACTGTTTTTTGTCGTGCAAGCTGCCTTGTGCAGATAAGCTGCTGCTCTGCTGGAGAAATTGGTTTATCATAGATGGAACCAAACAGAAGGAAATTATTTTTGGATGTTTTATTCATCGTGCTAAGATCCTTTGGCATATTTCATGAGTATTTTAAAAAGTGGATACGCTGCAAGCGTATACAAGTTACTTTTATTTTAGTGTATCTTTTCTAAAAATGCAAGTGCATCCTGTATGGGATAACGGGAATCAATTTTAACAGATATTTATGATGTATTTTGTTCAGTTTAACCATTCGTTGGAAATGGAGCGGAAAGAATCCGACCCCATCAGCCTTGACTGTGGCGGAGTTCATACGTTCACACCCTTGGCACAGCTATGAAGCAGCCTGAGTGGAGAGGGCGCGTGGGATATCCATAAGGGTAGAGCCGCAAGGCAATAGCCCCTATGCCGCAGTCGGCGGCACGACATGTTTTTCTGTTTTCAAAGCAAATGTTTCACAAAATATGTGGATACATCGAATTTCTAAAAGTGGGTTCCTGTTGGTATGGGATACGAAGTATGTCAGAGAATGGGAAAGGTATGCCTGCTATAAAAGAAAGGCAGGTCATACGGTAAAATATATTTTTAAGGAGGAAACGGAAATGATTATTCAGAGCCGCAATGTGTGGATCGCAGATCAGTTTATTGAGGCACAGATCGAAATGGAGGACGGTCGCATCACTGGTGTATATCCTTATGGAACCAAGGATGTAGACTGTGACTACGGTGAGAACCGCATTCTGCCTGGCTTTATTGATATCCATTGTCATGGCGCATTCGGATTTGATACCAATGACGCAGAGGAGGAAGGTCTGCGTTACTGGGTGCGCAATATCGTCCAGGAAGGTGTTACCGCGCTTCTGCCGACTACCATTACACAGAGTGAGCAGGTACTGACCGCTGCACTTGAAAATGTAGCAAAGGTCGTGCGTGATGGGTATGAAGGTGCTGAGATCCTCGGCGTTCACTTTGAAGGTCCGTATCTCGACATGGTGTATAAGGGTGCACAGCCGGAGCAGCATATCGTAAAGCCCAGTGTTGCACAGTTCAAGAAGTATCAGAAGGCTGCGGATGGACTCATCAAGTATATCACTATGGCAACCGAAGTGGACGAGAACTTTTCGCTCACCCATTACTGCCGTGATCATGGTGTTGTTGTCAGCATCGGCCATTCAGGCGCAACCTATTGTCAGGCAATCATGGGACATGCAAACGGTGCGCGTTCGATGACCCATGTATACAATGGCATGACCCCGTTCAATCACCGTGCAAATGGTCTGGTTGGTGCAGCATACCGCATTCAGGGAATGTATGGTGAGATCATCTGTGACGGCAACCATTCCACTCCGGCAGCACTGCATCAGTTCTTTGAAGCAAAGGGCGCAGATCACGGCATCATGGTAACCGATGCGCTGATGGCAAAGGGATCTCCGGCTGGTTCCAAGTTTATCTTTGGCGGCAATGAGATCGAGATCTATGAAGATGGCAGCGCACATCTGACCTCCAGTAAGGGTCTTGCAGGCTCTACCCTGCGCATGAATGAGGGATTGCGCATTTTGATTGAGAAGGCACTGGTTCCCGTGCATGTTGCGATCAACTCCTGTACCAAGAATCCGGCGGCTTGCCTGCGCATTGATGACCGCAAGGGCAGCATTGGGGTTGGTCTGGATGCTGACCTTGTCGTACTGGATCGTGATTATCAGGTATTGCAGACCTACTGCCGCGGCGCAGGGATGCTGGAAGAGAAATAATGAGCAAAAATAAGAAGAAAAAAACACCACATGAGGCGATTCGTTTATCGGGTCGCAATGTCTATACCGATCGTCAGAAGCGCACCATTTACTATGACCGCCTGACCAAGCAGGGATATTACCTGCATAAAGAGGATGAGGGTAAAATGCAGTTTTTCAAGAACCGCTTTACCATTGTACTGTTTGCAGCTGTTCTCTGTGCAGGCACATTTCTGACATGGACACAGGCAGCCATTGCCGGCGTTGTTTCCATGACGATCGCAGAGCTGTATTTTCGCTTCTCGTATCTCAAGAAGCTGGAGCCGGCAGAGGATATTGATTTTCAGAGACGGATCTCCGCTCTCGATTATATCTTACAGAATAAGAGCAAGGGGGCAGTCGCCTCTCTTGCCGGACTGTATCTGGCATTTGCCGTTCTGGTTGTACTCAATGCATATTTAGAGCAGTATAACACAGGGCTGACACTTTTGAGCTACGGCCTTGGCGGGGTCGGTGTTTATTATTGTATTTTGCATCTGATTGCACTTGGCAAGATGAGGTAAAGGCAAAAATGAAAAACCATCGCGATCCGCGATGGTTTTTCAGAAAACTCAGCCCTTTCCAACAGAGCCGCACAGTTCCATTTTTTCCTTGACCAGACGAACGACGTTTTCGCGTCCGACCTTGCTGTATTTCTTGGGATCAAAAACTTTGGGATCCTGCGCAAGATAGGATTTCACGCCATCGCTGTATGCAATGCGCAGCTCGGTCGCAAAGTTTACCTTGCACATGCCGATCTCGATCGCCTCACGGACTGCTTCGTCCGGAACACCGGATGCACCGTGCAGTACGAGCGGAATGGAAACGCGAGAGCGGATCTCACGCAGGCGGTCGAAGTCCAGCTTCGGAGTACCTGCATACAAGCCGTGTGCCGTACCGATCGCAACCGCCAGAGAATTGACGCCTGTGCGCTTGACGAATTCCTCGGCTTCCGCAGGATCGGTAAACGGATTGCCGCTGCCGCCCTCAAGATCGTCTTCCTTGCCGCCGACCTTGCCAAGTTCAGCTTCTACGCTGATGCCAGAGGGGGCGCACGCCTCCACAACACTGCGTGTGATGGCGATATTTTCCTCAAACGGGGAATGGGAGCCGTCGATCATGATGGATGTATAGCCGGTACGCAGAGCCTGCATGGCAAGGGAAAAACTCTCGCCGTGGTCGAGATGCATTGCGATCGGCACAGAGGCGCGTTCTGCCGCAGCCTTTACCATTGCAAGGAAATAGTCTAGTCCTGCATACTTGACGGTAGAGGGGGTTGTCTGCATGATGACGGGGGACTTGGTTTCCTCAGCAGCCTGCATGACCGCCATGACCATTTCCAAGTTTTCTACGTTGAATGCACCGACCGCATAGTGTCCTGCCTGCGCAGCAAGGAGCATTTCATTTGTTGTTACGAGTGGCATTCTGGATGACCTCATTTCTTTTGATTTCGCCTTGCAAGCAGTACTTGCAGGGAACAGCATTAGTATAGCACAAAATGAAAAAAATGTCTGCGTTTTGCATGAGTTGTTTTTAGGATATTGCAAATTTACTGAGGGTTTCCCTCGGTGATTCATAATGGAAGGAGTGATTATGATGAATCATAATCCATTGAAAAAGTTAGTTGAGTTACAGAAACAGGGTAAAAGCGTTGGTATTTACTCGGTATGCAGCGCAAACTTCTATGTCATCGAAGCTGCTCTCAAGCGCGGCAAGGAGGATGGTTCCTGCGTTCTGATCGAGAGCACTGCCAATCAGTGCGATCAGAATGGCGGCTACACGGGCATGAAGCCGATCGATTTTAAGAAGTTCGTGCTGGGGATCGCAGAGAAGGTCGGATTTGATACTGCAAAGCTGTTCCTTGGCGGCGATCATCTGGGACCGCTGACCTTCGCAGGCAAGAACGAAGCGGAGGCGATGGCAGACGCAGAAGAACTCATCCGCCATTATGTAGGGGCTGGTTTTACCAAGATCCATATTGATACCAGTATGAAGGTACATGATGATGATCCGAATACCCGCCTAAGCGATGCGGTGATCGCAAAGCGCGGTGCCCGTCTGGCGCGTGTTGCGGAGGAGACCTACCGCAAGCTGCTCGAGGAGCAGCCGGATGCGATCGCACCGGTTTACATCGTAGGCAGTGAGGTGCCGATCCCAGGCGGTGCAGTTGGCGCAGAGGATCAGGGCGTACAGGTTACACGCGTTGAGGACTTTAAGAATACCGTTGCTACCTTCCATCAGGCATTTCTGGACGAGGGTCTGGAACAGGCGTGGGACAATGTTATCGCAGTTGTCGTACAGCCGGGCGTAGAGGAGAAGGACAGCGGCTGCACCGAGTATGACCGTGAAAAGGCAAAGGATCTGATGGCATCCATCGAAGCGTTCCCGAATCTGGTATTCGAGGGTCATTCCACCGACTATCAGACAAAGATCAAGCTGCGTGAACTGGTAGAGGACGGCGTTGGCATCCTGAAGGTTGGCCCAGCACTCACCTTTGCAATGCGTGAGGGCATGTTTGCGCTGGAGCAGATCGAAAAGGAACTGCTGTATGGCACAGACCTTGAGCCAAGCAATTTTGCTGCTGTATTGGATGAGGCAATGTGTGCAGAGGACAAGCACTGGAAGAAGCATTATCAGGGCAATGACCGCGAAGTGCGTATGAAGCGCAAGTATTCCTTCTCTGACCGCTGCCGCTACTATATGCCGACACCGGCTGTGGAGGCTGCAAAGGAGCGTTTGATCGATAACCTGCGTACACTGGGCATTCCGCTCAATCTGCTCAGCCAGTTCATGCCGATCCAGTATACCAAGGTGCGTGAGGGCTTGCTGGTAAATGATCCGGAAGCACTCGTGGAGGATCGTATCACCAACACCATTGATGAATACCTGTATGCAACCCATCAGAATGAGCTGATGTAAGAGAACCATCCCCTGTCCGTAGATCGGGCAGGGGATATTTTTTGTGCTTTCTGATGATTGCACAGCAGTAAGGGATATAAAAAATACCTGCCCCAAGAGGGGACAGGTATTTTTTGCTTTTGATGGGGTTATTGTGTGAGGAATTGCTCCGTGAAGCGAGAGATCAGGCTTGCAGCTTCTGCACGGCTCAACGCCTTCTGCGGAAGCAGAGCACCATCGCTGCCCTTCAGGATGCCAGTCTGTACTGCCCACTGCATTGGCGTGGATGCCCAGCTGGAAACCTTACCAGAGTCTGTAAAGTGTGTCAGATCTGCGCTGCTGCCTGCTGCCGGATTGGCAACACGGTAGAGCATAACGACCAGTTCCTCGCGTGTGACCATGAGATTCGGGGCAAAGGTATTTGCAGAGGTACCGGAAACGATATGGTTCTGGTTTGCCCATGTCACGGCATCGGTGTAGTAGGTTCTGCCGACATCCGTGAACTGATTGGCGGATTGTACCATCGGTTCACCAGCCAGACGGTGCAGAACGGTAACGACCATTGCGCGTGTCATGGATTCATCCGGGGAGAAGTTACCCTTTTCCGTGCCAACAAACAATCCACGGGAAACGACATCCTTGATTGGCTCCGATGCCCAATGGGTCGTCGGGATATCCGTGAATGTTGTATTCAAGGTCGGATTGACCGGCGGTGCGGAAGCGATCACGGGGGTGCCCGGCTTTGGCGGCTCAGGTTTTACCGTCTGTGGGATCTGCGGAGCAGTCGGAACGGTTGGCTTCGGCGGTTCCGGATTTGGCTTGGTGGTCTCAGGCTTCGGCTTGTTGTCCGGCTTGCTCGGCTTGCTAGGTCTATGGCTGCTGCTGCCACCGCCGGAAGAAGAACGGGTGACGCTGATCGTGCGGCTGTCCTTGAGCTCCGGATGGGCAACAGAGGTTACGGTGATCGTTGCAGAACCTCTGCGCTCGGCGGTCACATAACCGTCTTGATCGACCTTGAGAACATCGGTGTCATCACTTTCCCACTTGACAGCAGGATTGCTTGCATCCGAAGGAGAAACTCTTACAACAAGCTGTGCGCCTCTGCCTTCACGCAGGGACAGCGGAGCTTCGATGATCTTGACTTCAGTGACAGGGATATCGATGACCGTTACGGTGCGGCTGTCAGTAAGCTGCGCGTTTTCATCAGAGGTTACCTTGATGGTCGCCTGTCCATTCTTGTGCGCTGTCACAACACCTGTCTTGGGATCGACAGATGCAATGTCGCTGTGGTCACTCGACCATGTCACAGCCGGATTGGTTGCTCCAGAGGGTTGTACGGTTGCTGTGAATTTGCCAGTCTGACCCTTTTTCAGAGAGAGACCTGTCTCGTTGATGGAAACGCTGGTGACCGGAACGGTTGGTGGCGTCTTGGGAGAAACCTCTACTGTTGCGGTATCATATACGCTCACACCTGATTGCGAGGTGTAGGTTGCCTTGATTACAGCAGTACCTGGAGTAAGTGCAATTACCTTACCTGGTGCGGAAGTATCCAGACGCACGACCTGTGTATCATTTTCAATCGTCCATTGGATATTATTAGTAGAGTCACCGTTTTCTACAGATGCCGCAAATGTGCCTGTATCACCAACTTCCAGAGAAAGCTTCTTTGGAGTAATGTTGATCGTCGGGTTGGTGGTCGGCGGTGTGGGAGGTGCTGGGGGAGCTTCTGTAACGGTCACGGTAGCAGTCGCGGTTTTTGCATCACGAGATGTACCATCTGTGTAGGTTGCTGTTACAGTTGCTGTACCAGTTCTGTTTTCTTTGTTTGCGGTTACGTTAACGGTATTGCCGGATTGCGGAGAAATGGAAATTAAGCCATCTCCTTGTGTAACCGACCATTGTACTTTGGACACATCACCACCTGTTACAGTTGCAGTGAGTTGTTTAGATTCTCCATTCGCTGCAAGATTCAAATTCTTAGGAGTTATCTCGATTGTAGGATTAGGTGTAGTGGGTTCTGTAACCTCTACAGTTGCAGTCGCTGTTTTTTGAACACGAGATGTACCATCTGTGTAG
>JAHHRO010000031.1 GCA_020025755.1 Butyricicoccus sp.
GATAACGTAGAAAATGTTTTTGGTTTCAAGAAGAAATGATTTCCAAAAGAGGCTTGATAAATTCCGCCGGTGGCGGAGTTCATACTTTCACACCCTTGGGGCATTGCCATTCTTCACCGGATGGAAGGGAGTGTTGGATTCACAAGGATAAGAACCGTAAGGTTCTATTCCTTGTGTCTCCGTCGCGAGACCGCGACACGTTACTCTTTGCTTCCAAGCAAAAATATTTATCACAAATGAAAAACCTGCGGTTTTCCAAAAAAACGTTTCCCTGCTTCTCGAAGCAAATCTTATTTAGCAGAAAGGAAAATCAGCCCGATCTTTGATAAAACAATGTATTGTAAAAATTTCCTCTATATGATATGCTAAAACATAATAGCTCCATACAGGAGGTAGCCTTATGAAACGAAAAAGAACACTGCAATTTACAGCCTTCCTCCTTTGCATCATCGCAATCATTTGTTTCTTTGCTTTTCCCAAAAGCATCGACAGCGCACTTGGTCGCATTGGAAAACCATACGAGGTAGGAACCATCATTTCCACACAGGAAATTGAAAAAAATATTTTCTCTGTCCTTTATACCAACAAAAAGGATCCCACCCAACTATATGGTGTCATCCTCAAAAAATATGGCCCGTTCTACCATAAACAGAAGCTTTTCGGCGCACTGACCCTGCAAACTCCCCATGCACTGTCCAGCGGAGAGGTTCGATCCAACGCCCATATCACATGGTATGACAAAGAGGGACATTATCAAATCACCGTCGCAGCATACGACAAGGACATTGGTGGCGTCTCCTACCGCGACTACGACCTGACCCCGATCCCCTTTGCAGAGTATCGCATCTTTTCCGGCAGCGGCAGAGGCGATTCCGCAGAATATCAGCTGTACGACAAAAACGGAAATGAACTGGAGCATTATAAACCCTGAGCATACAAAAAAGAGAGTGCATTGCACTCTCTTTTTATTCTCTTTATGCGTTTTCTGAAAACTCAGACAGTCGCAAGCCTTCGTTGTGATCCTGCGCCCAGCTGATGTTCCACGGACTTGTGAACAGCAGGAGCAGATTGTCGCGGAAATCCTGCACCACACGCGTGTCCGAGGTGAGCATGAGCTTCTTATAGTCGAAGTCTTCCTCATCGTTTTCGATCCAGCGCAAATGTTCGTATGGCAGGTTATCACGGATGATATCCACACCATACTCATTTTTCAGACGGTATTCGAGCACTTCAAACTGAAGCTGTCCGACAACGCCCACGATCACTTCCTCCATACCGGTATTCGGCTCATGGAAGATCTGGATCGCACCTTCCTGCGCGATCTGGGTCACCCCCTTGACAAACTGCTTACGCTTCAAGGTATCCTTCTGACGTACCGAAGCGAACAGCTCCGGCGCAAACGTCGGGATGCCTGAGAACGTACACTTTAGCTTGGGGTCACACACGGTATCTCCAATCGAGAAGATCCCCGGATCGAACACACCGATGATATCGCCTGCATAGGCTTCATCTACGATCGAGCGATCCTGCGCCATCAACTGCTGCGGCTGTGCCAGCTGCAACTTCTTACCGCCCTGAATATGGAACACCTCACGGCCGCGCTCGAACTTGCCCGAGCAGATACGCATGAATGCGATACGGTCGCGGTGTGCCTTATTCATATTCGCCTGGATCTTAAAGACAAAAGCAGAGAAGCGTTCATCAAACGGGTCGATCACGCCGATATCCGACTGACGCGGCAGCGGCGAGGAAGTCATTTGCAGGAACTTCTTCAGGAACGGCTCTACACCAAAGTTTGTAAGTGCGGAACCAAAGAACACCGGCGACAGCTTGCCATGACGCACAGCTTCCAAATCAAATTCGTCGCCTGCACCCTCCAGCAATTCGATATCGTCTGCCAGCGTCTGATACTGTGCATCAGACAACAGCTCTTTCAGTTCATCCGAGCCGAATTTGAGGTGCTTTGCAGTCACCTCGCGCCGTGCATCTACGCCCTCGAATGCGATGACCTCGTCATCCTCGCGGTCGTAAACGCCCTTGAATTCTTTGCCGGAGCCGATCGGCCAGTTGACCGCATAGGTTCCGATGCCAAGCTCGTTTTCGATCTCCTCCATGAGCTCGTATGGGTCGCGCGATTCACGATCCATCTTGTTCACAAAGGTAAAGATCGGGATATCTCGCATGACACAGACCTTGAACAGCTTTCTGGTCTGTGCCTCGACACCCTTGGAAGCATCGATGACCATGACAGCGGAATCCGCTGCCATCAGGGTTCGGTAGGTGTCCTCCGAAAAGTCCTGATGTCCCGGGGTATCCAGAATATTGATGCAGTAATCATTATAATGGAACTGGAGCACAGAAGAGGTAACGGAAATACCGCGCTGCTTCTCGATCTCCATCCAGTCGGATACCGCATGGCGGGAGTTCTTTTTTCCCTTGACCATACCAGCTTCCTGAATCGCACCGCCGTAGAGCAGGAACTTCTCGGTAATGGTCGTTTTGCCGGCGTCAGGGTGCGAAATGATCGCAAAGGTACGCCGGTTTTGTATCTCTTGTCTCAAATCGGACAAAGTCGATTCCTCCAAAACTCTAAATCTCTCGTCTGCCTTCCAGTGCACGCATCAGGGTGACCTCATCGACATATTCCAGATGACCGCCAACCGGAATGCCATAGGCAAGACGGCTGACCGCAACGCCAAAGGGCTTCAAAAGCCGCGCCAAATACATGGCAGTCGCCTCGCCCTCGGTGTCCGGATTGGTCGCGATGATGACCTCACGCACATCGGTATCCGCAACACGCTGCAACAGCTCACGGATTCGGATATCATCGGGCCCTACATGATTCATGGGTGAGATCACACCATGAAGTACATGATAGAGCCCGTTGAACTCGCGTGTACGCTCAAACGCCAATACATCGCGCGGATCGGTCACCACACAAATGACCCCTGCATCCCGATTGGGATTGGAGCAGATGGGGCAAACCTCTGTATCGGTCAAATTCTGGCACACCTTGCAGGTGAATACCGTATTCTTTGCCTGCAGGATGGCTTCCGCAAAACGGGTCGCATCCTCCTTGGGCATATCCAGCACATGAAACGCAAGACGCTGTGCCGTTTTCTGTCCAATGCCAGGCAGACGGGCAAATTCTTCGATTAACCGCTCAACTGGCGGCGCAAAGAATTTCATTCCTTAGAGTACACCCGGGATACCACCGCTCAGACCGCCGGTAATGGTACGCATGTTGTTCTCGGACTGCTCCTGTGCCTTGCGCAGTGCCTCGTTGATGGCTGCCATCACGAGATCCTGCAGCATTTCGATATCCTCCGGATCTACGACCTCAGGCTTGATCTCGAGGGACTTGATCGAAGTGGTTCCCAGCACAACTGCCTTGACTGCGCCGCCGCCAGCGGTTGCCTCCGTCTCGGTCTGTGCCATTTCTTCCTGTGCGCGCAGCATTTCCTGCTGCATCTTCTGTGCGTGCTTGATCATGGCCTGCATGTTCATGCCGCCGCCCATTCCACCAAATTTGCCCTTTGCCATTTTGAATTCCTCCTAAAAGCTAAAACTCTGTGACATGAATGTCTAATTCTTTTGCTCTTTCTAAAATCTCGTCAGAGGCTGCCGCATGCGGGCGGCGTGGTTTCTGATCGGGTCCAAATACTTTGACCCGAACGGTTTTCCCTGCCACGCTGCTTGCGATCTCTGACAATCTATCGATGGTCGGATGTGCCTTTGCAAGCCCAGCCGTTACATCATCTTCACAAAATACAAGTATCTGCCCGTCTTCCATCTCCGCACGAGATGAGATTTTAAGACAGGTCAGTGCGCCCATGTTGATCTCGCCGCCAGCCCGTTCCAGCACCTGCTCCCAGCCGCTCCATTCTGCACGCTTGATTTCTGCTGCCGGTTCTTCGGGTACAGGCTCTGGGGGATCGTCTGCCACTGGTACGGCTTCCACGCGTGCTGCGGGTTGGGCTGCCGGTACAGCAGCCGCTGTGGGAACTATAACAGGAACGCCGTGCTTTACCTTTTCTTCCAATGCCTCGACGCGCCCCTCCAGCGAATCATACGCCGCTGCACCCATCGTGCAAAGGCGGATCATACTCAGTTCGGCTTCTACGCGGCGGTTGCTCGCCGCCTTGATTCGGGCTGCCGCATCCTGTAAAATCCGGCTGTATGCGATAAGCTCTGCCGATGCCAGCCCTTCGCCAAGTGCCGTCAGCTGTGCCACAGTATAGGTAGGAGCGATCATGCTCTCTGCCTTGTCGCTGGCAGTCTTGACCAAAAGGATATCCCGAATGAGTGCCAAAAGCTGATCCATAATACCGGAAAGATCGCGTCCGGCTTCATACGCCTGTCCGATCTCTGCCACTGCCGCCGCAAGGTCACCGCACTTCACAGCCTCCATCAGACGGACGGTATCTGTTGTGCCTAAAATGCCCAGACTTTTGGAAACTGCCTGTTCATCTATAACCTCACAGCCTGCGGTACGGTCGAGCATGGAAAGTGCATCGCGCATTGCGCCGTCTGCCAGCCGTGCAATGAACTGAGCACCGCCTTCGGTCAGGCGAATCTGTTCATTTGCCGCGATCTGCAAAAGGCGTTCTGCCATTGCATCGGCGGTAATGCGCCGAAAGTCGAACCGCTGACAACGGGATAAGATCGTTGCCGGCACTTTATGGATCTCGGTCGTTGCCAAGATGAACATAACATGCGCAGGCGGTTCCTCCAAGGTTTTGAGCAGTGCATTGAATGCACCTGATGAAAGCATGTGCACCTCGTCAATAATGAAGACCTTTTTGCGCACCGCGGTCGGTGCATAGCGCACTTCATCGCGGATCTCGCGCACATTGTCTACGCCATTATTGGAGGCGGCATCAATTTCCACCACATCGAGCACCGATCCATCCAAAATCCCCCGACAGGCAGGGCATGTATTGCACGGATCGCCGTTTACAGGGTGCTCACAGTTGACGGCACGCGCCAGAATCTTGGCACAGGTCGTTTTACCGGTTCCGCGTGTACCTGTAAACAGATATGCATGGGACAGACGTTCTGTACGAAGCTGCGCGCGCAAGGTATCCGTGATATGCTGCTGCCCGATGACATCAGCAAAGCAGAGCGGACGCCACTTGCGATACAATGCCTGATACATGGTTTGCCTCCCTTATGCGGAATGAAAAAAATGGGCAGATTTATCACCTGCCCACCTTTCCAACGCTTTCTACTGTCATGCAGTGCCCTGTAAGACCGCACACCAGAAGATCGAAACGAACATCCAGACAGCCTTTTTACCAAACCAACTCAAAATCGGCAGTTCTGTGGCACACGCAGGGTTCTGTTTAATGCTGCTCGGTTCCCCGCCTGACATGGTTCACAGTCCCACGTTGCACAGTACCAATCTCTCATCGTCGATCTGTTAACTGCAAGCATCCAAATGCCGCCCCTCCCAACCGGGATTCAGCCCTGCTATAGCGGATTGCAGGAATAGGGCACCGCTGCCGCCCCGCCTAGTGCAGCCTTACAGGACACTACATAACATACTGGTATATTATACTATAACTTTATCCCGATTTCAAGACCCAACTTGCATCAATCCCGGAAATCAATTTCGACGGATGCTGCGATGCATTTTGTTCCAAGGCAGCGGCGCAAATATGGGGGTACATCAAATCTCTAAAATTTGACCGCCATGTGCGTCAATTCTCAGGATCGCTCTCCTCGTCTCCTCCGTTCTCGGATGGGGGCGGTGCAGAGGACTCACTTTCAGACGGGGACGGCGCAGAGGGCTCACTTTCGGACGGAGCCTGTGTGTCCTCGCCTTCACCCGAGCCTTCTTCGGAATTCTCTCCGCCACTCTCATTGTTCTCCGTCTCATTCTCATCATCGTCATCAGAGGGCGAGAAGAACGAGTGTCTGCCGCTGCATACGCCGAACGAACCGCCCGAAACGGTCACATCGCCTGAGCCTACCGGCTCGTTTTCGCCCGTATAGGTATACGATGCATCCTCAAGAGATGGCGAGAAGTCGATCGGGAATTTGCGTGTCAGATCGAGTTTGGCAACGGTTCCCGTTCGCCAGCACCGTCTGGTTGCAATGCGTCCGGTATCCCGACAGATCCGCACATACTTATGCAGGTTACATTCTTCCTGCGGCTCGTCTCCCTTCCAGAAGCGGCCGGTCGCAATACGGCTGCCGCGGGCATCATCCGAGCAGGCACCGACCGGTGCCAGTCCGCTGTCCTCGCAATAGCTTGCGCGTACAAAGTTAGAGTCATCGCCCATATCGAACCGCGCACTTGGCAGACCCTCATGAATGCGACGCATGACCGTCGTCCAAAGGGACAGCGCGGTATTACCTGATATGCCCTCCAGATTGTAACTCTGGTCGTAACCGAACCATGTCGCACCGACATAGTATGGAGTCAGACCACAAAACCAAACGTCACGCTTAGAAGTCGTCGTACCCGTTTTGCCAGCGGTCTCAATGCCGTTTATGGTCGCGCGGCGGCCTGTACCGGAGTTTGTGACCTCCTTTAAGACATCCAGCATATAGTATGCGGTTTTTTCATTCTTAAACGCATTGATCTCCATGGGCGTGGTATAGTCAATGAGTACATTCCCATCGCTGTCCTCCACCTTGGAGTATGTGCGCGAGCCGGAATACTTGCCCTTGTTTGCAAAAATGGTATAGCCTGCTGCCATTTCACGGACGGTCGTACCGCCGTTCATACCGCCCAAGGCAAGCGGTGCATAATCTATATCTGCATTGGGGTTCAAATGGGTAAAGCCCAGCGTATCATGCAGGAATGCATACGATCGTTTGGGCGTGATCATATCCAGCACACGCACGGCAACGGTATTGATGGAGCGTGCGACCGCGTTGCGCAAGACGAGCTGTCCCTGATAGCGGCGGTTGTCATTGCGCGGCCACGCCTTATTGTTATACACCTTAAACGGCATATCCGTAACCGCAGAATACGGCGTGATCTTGCCATCATCCATCGCAGGGCCATAGACCGCAAGCGGCTTGATCGCAGAGCCCGGCTGTCTTACCGTCATGGTTGCGCGATTGGTCAGCAGGCTGCCTTCCTTTTTGCCGCGTCCGCCCACAATACCCACGATGTTCCCCTGCTTGTCGGTCACGACCATTGCACCCTGTGGGGCAACACCGTTTTTCCGCGCACGTGGGAAGTTTGCATCGTTAATGAACACATCGTCCATGATCTTCTGTACCTTCTGATCGATCGTTGCATAGATCTTGAGGCCGCCGGACACAACGCGTGAACGCGCAAGGTCATAGGAAATGCTCTGCCTTTTCTGAAGATCCTCGGTCAGTTCCTGAATGATCGCCTCGGTAAACCACGAGTACGGCTGATCGTTCTGCTGCTTATAATCATCCGACTTATAAACAAGCTCCGTGTTCAGTGCTTCCTGATAGGTACTTTCGTTGATGAACCCCTGCTCTTTCATCGCAAAGAGCACGGTTTCCTGACGTTCCTTTACGTTATCGGGATTTCGGAACGGATTGTAGCGCGTGGGCGCATTGGGGATAGATGCCAGCACGGCACATTCCGCGAGGTTGAGTTCACTCAGTTCCTTGCCGAAATAGGTCATCGCCGCAACCTTGATGCCTGCTGCGCGGTTTCCATAAGGGATGGTGTTGAGATACATTTCCAATATCTGGCTTTTTGCCGAAGCACCCAAATTTTTTTCCAGCGTGATCGCCTGAAAGATCTCGTTGATTTTTCGTTTGACTGACTTATCGCTGTTTCCCGTCAGGTTTTTGATCAGCTGCTGGGTGATGGTCGAACCACCGCCTGCACTGTCGTTGCCTGTTGCAAAGCCCTTGACTGCACCCATAGTACGGATCCAGTCCACTCCATGATGGGAATAAAAGCGTTTATCCTCAATCGCGATCACTGCATTTTGCAGATCCTTCGGAATTTCGGATAGTTCCACCCATTGACGATTGACATCGCCCTCAAGTGTTTCATACACCTCATATTCACCTGTACTCGCATTTTTCGCGTAGATCACGGTGGTCTTTGCCAGATCCCTGCTATAAGAGGATACATCGATATCAGAGTTCGGCACAACGTACATCCCAATATAGAACGCAAGTGCACTGCCGCAGATACACGCCGTCATAATGCCGATGAGTGGGAGCGCGAAGATCGTCATGATGATCTTTTGCACCTTGGAACTCTTTTTCTGTTTTGCCATAGATTCTTATGCCTCCTTCTGCACGGCCGCAAAGGTCGCCGATCCCATGCATCCGCCGTGATGCGTACACATGGCATATAGGCGAATACAGTATATCATATCTCTCCGAAAATTTCCAACATTTTTATTCTATATGTATGATTCTCCGCACAAAAAGCCATACTGAATCACACCATCTATTTTAAAAACCAACTGTTTGGAGGGATATTTTATGCGGATCCGCAATCGTTCTCTTGGCTTTAATATTGTCATCTTATCGCTCACCTTTCTTGCAGTGATCCTGCTGCTTTTTTCTTTATTATGGCCAAAATCCACGCCTGCTAACAGCACTCTGCCAGAAAATCTGTATACCGCCAAAAGTGTTGGGCATCAGGTCGTGATCTATCAAAACGGGCGCGCCGACCCTGTCATGATGACCGGAATCGATATTCGCACCCTGCCGCCCGTCGATCAGCAGGCACTCTCCGAGGGCATCTCCCTGCGCGATGCCACCGCACTTGCGCATCTTCTGGAGGACTATGACGCATAAGCGTTATCATACCACACCGCAAGGATGCATACAGTGTAATCACAAACTGTATGGAAGGCGGTGTTTCTCTTGTTCTTATCCCCCAAGCATCTGCGAAAGCTCCGCTCGGTTCTCGCTGTTACCGCGCTGATCCTTGCCCTTGCCGGTGCAGGTGCTTTCTACGAAGCACATTTTGGTCCAGTCTCCACCGTTTCGGCCGAGATCACCAACTGGGGTCTGTCCTTTCAAACGCCCGGACAGCCGCCCGTTGGCAACGCATCTTCACAGGATCTTGAAGCCCTGTCAGCGCGCTATCTGGGCGACCCCAGCCAGCCCGTCATTTACCTCACCTTTGACTGCGGCTACGAAAACGGCAATATGCCTGCCATTCTGGACGCACTCAAAAAGCATCATGCCTCGGGCACATTTTTTGTGGTGGGAAACTTCCTCAAAACCGAGCCTGATCTCGTCCGCCGCATGGTTGACGAGGGGCATCTGATCGGCAACCACACCATGACACATCCGGATATGTCACGCATTTCTAACATCGATTCCTTCCGCGCCGAATTGGAGGGCGTAGAACAGCTGTATGAGGAGATCACCGGAACACCTATGCCCAAGCTGTATCGTCCGCCGCAGGGGAAATTCAACAAGGAAAATCTGCGTCAGGCGCAGTCGCTTGGCTATACCACCGTTTTCTGGTCGCTTGCCTATGTAGACTGGTATGCGGACAACCAGCCTACTCGTGAGCAGGCATTTGAAAAGCTGCTGCCTCGCATCCACAATGGCGCGATCGTGCTGCTGCACTCCACTTCCTCCACCAACGCGCAGATCCTGGATGAGCTGTTGACCAAATGGGAGCAGGCAGGCTATACATTCGGAAACCTATCCGATCTTGCCCTCCAACCCCTCTCTGCCTGATAGACGAAAACCATCGGCGTTTGGTTCCCTCTCTGCAAAGAAAAAGTCTGGAAAGTTGTGTCCATCGACACGCTCCCAGACTTTTTTGTTTCTAAAGATAAATTTTCGATTTTTACAAACGACCCTTAATCTGCGGTTTGCATCTGCTTTTCTTCAAATGCGACGCGACGCTTGACATCTGCCATGACATCGTCGAACATCGGGATATCGAGCGACTGCGCACCATCACAAAGTGCGCGCTTTGGATCATTATGCACCTCGATCATGAGACCATCTGCACCGGCTGCGATTGCAGAGCGAGAAAGCGGCGCAACCATATCGCGGCGGCCTGCTGCATGGCTCGGATCAATGATGATGGGCAAATGACTGAGCGTCTTGATCAGCGGCACAGCTGAGATATCCAGATTGTTGCGGATCATGGTTTCAAAGGTACGGATACCGCGCTCACAGAACATTACATTGGAGTTACCGCCTGCGAAAATATATTCTGCCGCCATCAGGAACTCCTCCATGGTTGCAGACAGTCCGCGCTTTAAAAGGATGGGCTTGTTCGAGCGACCCAGTTCCTTGAGCAGCATAAAGTTCTGCATGTTGCGTGCGCCGAGCTGGATGATATCCACATCTGCAAAGAGATCCAGATGCTTTTCACTCATGATCTCGGTCACGATCGGCAATCCGGTCTGACGCTTGGCTTCGAGCAGCAGCTTGAGCCCTTCTGCCTCCATTCCCTGAAACGAGTACGGGGAGGTTCTCGGTTTGAACGCGCCGCCGCGCAGGAACGATGCCCCTGCCTTCTTGACCGCCTCTGCGACCTCCAGAATCTGATCCTCGTTCTCGACCGAACACGGACCGGCAAACACATTGAAATACCCCTCGCCGATCTTGCGCCCACAGACCTCCAGAACGGTATCCTGCGGATGCATCTTGCGGTTAACGCTCTTGAATGGCTCGGTAACGCGCTGCACCCGCTCGACAAGGTCATAGACCATGATGTCGCTCTCATCAATTCGGGACGTATCGCCTAAGAGTCCGATGATCGTAGTAGAAGATCCTTCGGAATAATTGGTGTTCAGCCCCATTTCATGGAAATGCGCAATCAAACGGTTTACGCGTTCTTTATCAGGATTTGGCTTTAAAACGACAATCATGCTTGTTCTATCCTTTCAGTAAAATAAATCTGCCTGAATTTAGGGGGCTGTTTGAAAACCGAACATTTGTCTTTTTCCCATGGAACGGCATGCACTGCTTGAAAACCACGCGAAATCCATCTAAAGATTCCTGCATTTCTGATCTTGCGGCTGCTCACTCCCTGCAAAAAGCCCGTCACACGCTCTCTATTTTCAAACACGCCCTAATAGTGTACTGAAAGTCATTATAACATATTAGCAGATAAAAGCAACTCTTTTCAAATGTTTATTTTCCACCATTTTCCTTGAAATAAGTATAGTTTTCTTGTACCATATCGCAAAATTCATTCCAACGATTTTCCGTAATGAGCCGCGCCGGACACACCTTTCCGGAAAAATCCTGATGCTTTTTGAGCGCATCCATGTTCAGATCATGCTTATACAGCAGATATCCGGCTAAGATGGCACCGTTTTCGAGCGTCTTTTCATAATCGTTGTCCTCTGCAACGCACAGTTCAATGCCAATGCCGCTCGTGTTGCCGCCCTTGGGCTGCATGCCATCTCCGGCATGATAAGCCGCCTCCTCGTCAGGCAAATGATGATACACCTCATGATCGTCTACCGTATAATGCCATGACAGCTTTTCGGTCTTTGTATTCTGATGGATAAAAGCATCATGCCGTTTGGCATTGGCACCTGCCGTAAAGTTATCCGTTTCATGGATCACAACGTACAGTACCTTGCGTTTTCCCGGAATCCTGCCCACTGCATCCGCATCGATAAAGTGTTCATAAACCGGAAGTCCTTTGATCTCCTGTACCGAAAAACGCTCCTCCCCCGTGGATTGCTGGTTCCGATGCAGCAGGCGGCTGACACCGAACCCGATGCCGAACAGGAACAAAAGAACCACGAGCAAAACAATCAACGGACGAAAATTACGCCGTCTGCGCCGCCTTCTTACCGGTGCTGCATGGGATGCCTGCGCTGCGATGATTTTCATATCCAGTCCCCCTTATTGTCCTATCATACTACGTTTTCCCTTGCCGATGCAAATATTCTGCCTTTAATTTTTTGTAAATTTCCGCCGCAGACTGCCGGAAAAAGGGATTGTCGCCTCTCAAAATCCATGGTACAATCAATTTGAACCAATATGACCAAAAATGTGAGGTGTATGCTATGAATCGACTTCTTGCGATCATTGACTATCAAAACGATTTCGTTTCGGGAAGTCTGGGCTTCCCTGACGCCGAACGGCTGGACGATGGGATCGAGAGGCTGGCGCAGGAGTATCTTGCCGTCGGCTCCCCAATCCTTATTACCTACGATACGCACGGCGCGGATTATTTAGAAACCCGTGAGGGCAAAGCCCTGCCCGTGCCCCACTGTGCCCCGAACTCCGATGGCTGGCTGCTTTACGGAAAGACACAGGAGTGTATCAGCTGCACCTGCGCCTCCAACCTCGTCTACCCCGTCTGCAAAACCACCTTCGGCATCGCGCCAGAGGATCTTGTCCGGCTCAAAGAACAGCTGGGTACGATCGATGAGATCCTTGTGGTCGGTCTCGTGAGCAATATATGTGTCATGGCAAATGTCTGCACCTTACAGGCCGCTTGGCCCAATGCCCAGATCACGGTCGATGCATCACTCTGCGCAAGCTTCGACCCCGACCTGCACCAAAAAGCACTCGATGTCATGTCTGGTATGCAGATTCGAGTGA
The DNA here is from genome assembly GCA_020025755.1 of Butyricicoccus sp. GTDB lineage: Bacteria > Bacillota > Clostridia > Oscillospirales > Butyricicoccaceae > Butyricicoccus. The sequence goes on from JAHHRO010000031.1 coordinate 12,502, forward strand.
TCCACAACGATTGATCGCGTGCTCAAACATTTTTTGACAAACTTTTGCCCATACTCCTTGTGTTTTATGGGTAAGTTAGTGTATAATAACAGTAATCATAAAAACTGACTCTAGGAGGTCATTGCAATCATGTTAGAAAATCTGATCGCCACACTGAAAGCAGATCCGCGTTCCATCGTTTTCACCGAGGGTGCTGATCCGCGTATTCTGGGTGCAGCCGCTCGCCTTAAGAATGACGGGATCCTGACCCCAATCCTCATCGGCAACGTTCAGGAGGTGAAGGATGCCGCAGCTGCCGGCACATTCGACATCGACGGCATCGAGATCATCGACCCTCTGACCTACTCCGAAATGGACGCTATGGTTCAGATGATGGTTGAACTGCGCAAGGGCAAAATGAGCGAGGAGGACTGCCGCAAGGCTCTCTCCAAGGGCAACTACTTCGGCACCATGCTCGTTAAGATGGGTAAGGCTGATGCTCTGCTGGGCGGCGCAACCTACTCTACCGCGGATACCGTTCGTCCGGCACTCCAGATCATCAAGACCAAGCCGGGCAGCAAGATCGTTTCCTCTTGCTTCGTTCTGCACCGTGAGACCGCACAGGGCGAGGAAAAGTATGTCATGGGTGACTGTGCCATCAATATCACCCCGAGTGAGGACGACCTCGTTGAGATCGCAATCGAGACCGCACGCACTGCTGAGATTTTTGGCATCGACCCACGCGTTGCAATGCTGTCCTACTCGACTTTAGGCTCGGGCAAGGGCGATTCCGTCGATATGGTACGCAACGCGACTGCAAAGGTCAAGGAAGCTGCTCCGCAGCTCGCAGTCGACGGCGAATTGCAGTTCGACGCTGCATTCTCTCCAGTCGTTGCTGCAACCAAATGCAAGGGCTCTCCGGTTGCAGGCCATGCAAACACCTTCATCTTCCCAGACATCAATGCCGGCAACATCGGCTACAAGATCGCACAGCGTCTGGGCGGCTTCGAGGCATTCGGCCCGATCCTTCAGGGTCTGAATGCACCGATCAATGATCTGTCCCGTGGCTGCAACGAAGAAGAAGTTTACAAGATGGCAATTATCACCGCTGCACTCAAGTAAGTTTCTCAGGCTTTCTCCGTGTGTCCCTGACGCGTCAGGGACACACTTTTTTGTGCAAAAGAAATGGCATGGTATTCCATGCCATTTGAGACTGTCGAAAAACTTCGACAGTCTTTCCATGGGAACCCAGTCCCCCTGGATACAGAGCCAGTTCCAGTAGAAACTGGCTCTGATACCCCCGGTTTCGCGCCCGATGGCGCGGGTCGAGGACAAAATCCAAGGCGCATATCCTTGGATTTTGAAAATTTTAAGTCGCTTTCTACAAGATAAAATGGCATGGTATTCCATGCCATTTTCCTTTACTTCTTTTTTTCAATTTTGGGGTGTTCGCCCTTTTCCGGCTTCTCCTCTGGCTTACGGCGTTTGAAACGCTCGAGTTTGATCGCCGTCGGCGGTGTGGTCTGCGCAGTGAGTGGGATCATCTCCTTGCTCTCCGCGTCGATATGGTCGAGCCGGATATAATCCGCTGTCGCTGTCGAAATATCCTTATTGCGCAGCGAGCGGTTCACCAGACCGGAGATCGCGCTGTAGATCACGGCAAACAGCGGAACCCCCACGACCATTCCAACGAACCCAAACAAACCGCCAAATAGCAGGATGGCAAACATGACCCAGAAACTGGCAAGACCCGTGGAATCGCCCAAGATCTTGGGACCCAAAATGTTTCCATCAAACTGCTGCAAGATCAGGATAAAGATGACAAAGTACACTGCCTGAAGCGGACTGACCAGAAAGATCAGGATGGTGCTTGGGATCGCACCGATAAACGGCCCAAAGAACGGGATAATGTTCGTCACGCCGATGATCACACTGATGAGCATGATATAGGGCATCTTGAGCACGGTCATCGCCACAAATGTAATGAGACCAATAATCAAAGAATCCAGCAGCTTGCCCGTGATAAATCCGCCGAATACCTTATGCACGAATCGGAAGTTTTCCACAACCGCATTGGCAGTATCCGTCTCAAACATACTGTAGATGAGTTTCTTTGCCTGCGCGGCAAACGTATGCTTGCTGTTGAGCATATAAACTGCACTGATCACGCCGACCAACACAGTCTTCATAAAGCTCAGTGCATTGGACACAAAGCTGCCGACCAGATTGCCCTTCATGACCTCGATGAGCTGCGGCACCAACTGCTGATTTGCCCAGCTCAGCATCGTCTCCGATGCCGCTGCATAGAGCTGCTGCAAATTCTCCTCCAAAACCGGATTGTTGGAGAACAGATTGGTCAGCCACATTTCCGACTGCTGGAGATAAGCCGGCATCTTTTCGATCAGCCCCATGATGCTTTCCGCCAGCTGCGGCAGTACCATGGAAAGCAGACCGCCCACCACAAACAGGAAAAAGGTGACGCTCAGCAGGCTGCAAAGCAGGCGGTTGATGCCCCTTGCCTTTTCCTGATTGCGCACCACGCGCAGCATAAGCGGCTCACAGTGCTTGACCATGCCATTGAAGATGGGCAGCAGCAGATACGCTACAACAAAGCCAAAGGTAAAGGGTCGCAGGATCGCAGATATGTTTTTGACTACGCCAACAATGGTATTCATCTTATAAAACGCAAAGAAGCACAAGATGCTCATTGCAATGACAAGCCACGCGGATACCGCAATGCGAAAATAGCGATTATGGAATGGATTCTTCATAAAGTACTTTATTTTCCCTCCGAAAGATTGTTATTCTTCTACGTCAAAAAAAACACGCCAGATAAAATAGATGCAGGAGATCAAAAACGTAAAGAAGAATACATGCTTGAATTTCTTCATCGTTTTGGAAAATGCGGTTGCCAGCCATGCGCCAAGGCAGACAAGACACAGCTTGAACAGGGCAAATTCCCAGATTTCAAAGGATTTGATCTTTGCCATACTGTATCGCGCGCAAAGCACCAGACGATCCTTTGCCTCTGCACCGCAATTGAGAATTTCACAGGTCTGTTTCATTTGTTTTCCCTCTCTTTTCTGTATTTTGCGCGGCAGCCCTCTTCCCTGTTTTGGGTTCGGGCTGCTCACAGTTTCGTTTTCTTGCGATCTGCTTGGCTGCTGCCCCACTGCGCCGCCCTTCCGGCGTGATCGTTCCCAGCTGCATCCCCAGCTTTTTCGCAAGCGCGTATACATCGCTGCATCCCAGCTTGCGCATTGCATATTGCAGGATCTCTCCACACGCATGCGCATCCGATGCCGCATCATGATGATTGAGCGCAATACCAAGTGCCTCTGCCACTGTATTCAGTTTATGATTTTCCAGCTCCGGCCATACCTTTTTGGAGACCTCGACCGTACAAATATAATGACAGGTGGGCAGCGGCACATGATAAAACTCCAAACACCGACACAGAACCTCGGTATCAAATCCTGCATTGTGGCAGACAAGCACGCTGCCCTCCACGCGCTCCCGAAAGCACTCCCAGACCACATCAAAGGTTGGAGCATCCTTTACCATACTCCGCTTGATCCCATGGATCTTGATATTATACCAATGAAACTTGCCGACCTCGTCGGGCGGGCGAATCAAAAAGCTCTCCGAACCAACCAATTCATGATCTTCATAATAGGATAGACCAATCGAGCATGCACTGGTGTAATACCCATTGCCTGTCTCGAAATCCATCGCAACATATCTCACCGATATCCCTCCTATTCTTTCTTTGCCCGCTCTCGAATCGTGCATAAAAAGTGATAAAACGGTTCCAGCGTTTGGAACCGCCTCAGCATCTCGGGCACAAAGCTGCCATCGAACGCCGGCACAAAATTTTCGGTCTCCGTAAAATCGATGCCGATATATTTGCGATTCGCCCACGCCTGATACGCCTCGGCAAGCTCCGGACACTTGGGACGCTTGTACAGTTCCCCATGAAGTTCCATCTCAGGCACGCGCTGTACTGCCTCGAATGCTGCACGGAAGTTTGCATCACCCATGCGCATCATCTGCCGTGCCTGCTCCATTTCGCCGCGCCCGAAGCCGCCCCAGCAGCCGTATCTCCAGAATTCCGGTCCAATCTCCATATAATAGAACGGAACATCCTCGAACCGCTCACGCGGACGCCTGAAATAGATCCACAAATTTGCACGGTACAATGTCTTATCCTTACTGAAACGCGTATCCCGCCGCACGCGAGATATCATACGCGATGGTGTGACCACGAAGGCAGGGTCGATCCGGAGCATATCCTCCGCGATATCCTGACACAGCCGGTAAAACGGAAGCACCGCCAGTTCCCTGATCTGCGCTTTATGTTCCTCATAAAATACAGAAGAATTCATCATCCGATTCTCTGCCAGAAGGTCGATCCCCTGTGGGGAAAATCCTTTAAATTCCATGCTTTGCTCCTTTTCTCTACTTTTCTTATTTTATCCTGTTTTTCCCAGAAAGGCAACAGAATTTACAAATCCTCAGTTCACTTTCCCCTGCAAATGCGGTATAATAAAATTTAGTCAACACTTCCTATATTGATTTGACTGGGAGGAATAAAATCATGCATGTAAAAGAAAAAATTTTGACCATATTGGAACAGGATGCCCGTTTGACCCCTGTACAGCTTGCTGACATGGTGCAGATGGAGCTGCCTGAGCTGGAAGCCCTGCTCCGCGAAATGGAAAAAGATGGCACGATCTTGGGCTATAAAACACTCATCGACTGGGACAAGACCGACCGTGAGCAGGTCACTGCACTCATCGAGGTCAAGATCACCCCACAGAAGGGCATGGGCTTCGACGAGATCGCACGGCAGATCTATTCCCATCATCAGGTAGAAAGCGTATATCTGATGTCCGGCGGCTTTGACCTGACCGTCATCATCTCCGGCCGCACCATGCGCGATGTTGCCCGTTTTGTCTCCGAGCAGCTCGCACCGATGGAAAACGTGCTCTCAACCGGTACCCATTTTATCCTCAAAAAATACAAAGAACAGGGCGTGACCTTCAACCCCGATGATTCCGATAATCGGGAGGTCATGATGTAACCATGCTCAATTACGCAAATATCTTATCCGAACGCGTCCAGTCCGTTAAGCCCTCCGGCATCCGCAAATTCTTCGACCTTGCCTCCAACATGCAGGATGTCATTTCCCTTGGCGTGGGCGAGCCTGATTTTGAGACCCCTTGGCAGGTGCGCCGCGCGGGCATCACCTCTCTGGAAAAAGGACGCACCTTCTATACATCCAACTGGGGTCTCCAGCAGCTGCGCGACGAGATCGCCGGACTGGCTCTGCGCCGCTACGATCTGTTCTACGATCCGCAGGACGAGATCCTCGTGACCGTTGGTGGCAGTGAAGCCATCGACAACGCCCTGCGTGCCTTTATCTCGATCGGAGACGAGGTCTTGATCCCCGAGCCCTGCTTCGTGTGCTATGAACCGTTGACCACGATGGCAGGCGGCGTGCCCGTTGCCATCCCGACCGTTGCAGAGGAGGGCTTCAAGCTGACCCCTGAACGCTTGCGTGCTGCGATCACCCCGAAAACCAAGGTGCTGATCCTGCCCTACCCGAACAACCCCACCGGCGCGATCATGAACCGGCAAGAGCTTGAAGCCATTGCCGATCTTCTCCGCGACACCAATATTGTGGTGATCTCGGATGAGATCTACTGCATGCTGACCTATCAGGGCGAACATGTCAGCTTTGCGCAGATCGACGGTATGCAGGAGCGCACCATCGTCATTGATGGCTTTTCCAAATCCTACGCGATGACCGGCTGGCGTCTGGGCTGGGCGATGGGACCGCGTGAACTGATGCAGCCGATCTGCAAGATCCACCAGTTCGGCATCATGTGCGCGCCCACGACCGCACAGTTTGCCGGAATCGAAGCCATCCGTACAGGGGATGATGACATCATCCACATGCGCAGTCAATACGATATCCGCCGCCGCTTCCTTGTCAGCGAACTGCGCAGTATGGGTCTGGACTGCTTCGAGCCGCACGGCGCGTTCTATGTATTCCCCTCCATCCGCTCTACCGGACTGAGCTCCGAGGAATTCTGTAATCGTCTGCTTCACGAGCAGCATGTCGCCGTGATCCCCGGCAACGCCTTTGGTGCAAGCGGTGAGGGGCATGTACGCATTTCCTACTCCTATTCCATGCAGCATTTGCGAGAAGCCTGCCGCCGCATGCGCATCTTCCTCGAAAATCTGTAACCGCATCCCAAACCTCCGCATAGCTTGAAGTAGAAGGCTTTCCTTCTATATCAATTCTATACGGAGGTTTTTCTTATGGCTGAAAAAATGTGTCCGGGTCCAGTCAATGGTGCAGCTGGTTTCCGTGAAGCGGTATGCGTGCATACCAAGAAAGTCTATGACCAGTGCCGCAGCCGTGATTGCATGCGCGATCTGCGTGTCTATCTCCCCATCGAAGATCAGTGCTTTATTGACGGCAACGCCGTGAGCGTCAAGCCGCGCTCTGCTGAACTGCTGACTGCCGTGATGGATGTAGAGCCAGTCGCATTCCGCCGCGGCTTCTACAGCGTGGATATTCGCTTCTACTACAAGGTATCCGTAGAAGCATGCACCGGTGTTGGTCATCCGCGTATCCTCGAAGGTCTGTCCATCTATGACAAACGCTGCATCCTGTTCGGCAGCGAAGGCGGCGTGCGGATCTTCTCATCTCAATTCTCCCAGAACCAGATGGATCCACAGCTTGCCGAGCGTTCCAACCGTCCGACCGCTGTGCTGGAGGCTGTCGATGCCATCCTGCTCGATGCACGCGTTGTTTACCCGACCCAGCCGTGCCACTGCGGCTGCTGCTGTGAACTGCGAGAAGTTCCGCGTGCGATCTGCGGCTGCTTCGGCGGTCAGGATCTCGCGCTCGATTCCACCAGCAATCAGCTCGTTGTCACCATCGGACAGTTCTCGATCATCAAGCTCGAGCGTGATATCCAGCTGCTCATGCCTGCATTCGATGTTTGCATGCCGCAGAAGGACTGCTGTGACACCGGTATCGGCGGCGACACTTCCGAGGACCCCTGTGAGGTCTTCTCCCGATTCGCATTCCCTGTGGAGGAATTCTTCCCACCATACAAGGAGCATGACTACCACGAACGCATCCAGCAGTGCAATGCAGCGGCAGCACAGGCACGCGCACAGCAGCAGGGCGGCGGCTCCTGTGGCTGCAACAGCGGAAACAACACCCCTCGCGGCAATAACTGCGGCGGCAATTCCTGCGGTGGCGGCAACTCCTGCGGCGGAAATTCCTGTGGTGGAAATTCCTGCGGCTGTAACTAAATCCCTTTCTGTGCGTCTACCCAATAAACATGCAGCCCATGAAAAATCATGGGCTGCATATTTTTTCCAAAAAGCAATGGTAGATTTTATAGATCCATGTTATACTATAATAATAAACGGTATATCTAGGGGCTGTTTGAAAAATGAAAAACTTGTCTTTTTCCCTATTTTCAAACAAGCCCTAAATTGATGCACGCTCATCTATCAAATTGGAGTGGTTTTCTTGTTCAAAAACAAAGGACTGTTTTTTATATTCCTGCTGATCCTCTCATTTGCAGGCGTATTCGTGGGGGCAAAAAATTTGCCCAAGCTGCACGCTGTGCAGGATTATGTCGATGAGGGTGTGATGGAGTTTGCGCCCTATCAGGTTCTGCCCACACAGGTCGAGGTCAAAGCCATTCGTTTCCGCCGTTCTCGCAGCGCACGCGATACCACGCGCACGGTGTACATCCTGACCTATAAAGCCACCAATGGCAGCGGATACCAGTGGAAAAAGGAAGTGCCCTCCAAATTCCATGGCAATGCACTGATTCAGGAGGGTGCTTTAGAATCACGCCGCGTCCTTTCCATTCCAAAAGATCGTACCTATATTACCGTAGCACCAAATGAAAGCGCAGCCAGCTGTGCAGGCAGCGAGCGTACACGCTATGTCCTGCTTCTCGGCATTTCTGCCGCCTATATCGTGCTGTATCTGCTCGCCGCGCTCATCTTACATCTGAAACACAAACCATCTGCATAAAAAAGGAGACCGCCTCTCGGCGGTCTCTTTTGCGTTTTAGAACAGATCTTCGTCCGTGATAAAGAACTCTGCATCGTTCTCCGCACAGCGGCGATCCAGCTCTGATGTCGTGCCCACAAGCGCACGCACCTGCTCGTATGCCGCACGCGCCTTATCGTTGTCCTTTCCGGTGCGGGTGGCACGGATCAGCAGATTTTTGGGTGTGTCCAAGGGTGAGATATATTCCACAACAGATACCTTGTAGCCCTCGGCTTCCAGCTTGAGTGCGCGCATACTGTCTGTCAGCACATCATTGAACCGCGCCTTGAATACGCCATGACGCAGGAGCGGCTCCAGCCCGGGCATATTGTACTGATCCAGCAATTCCTTATGGCAGCACGGCACGCAGGCGATATACTTTGCCTTGGCGCGGATGGCAGTCCCCAACGCAAGGTCGGTCGCAATATCACACGCATGCAGGGAAATGACTGCTGTGACGTTCTTGGGCGGCTGATAGGTGCGCAGATCTGCTGTGATGAACTCCATATTGTGATACCCCAGACGCTTTGCCAGCTTCTGGCTCTCGGATACGACGTGGGGATTGATATCAATGCCAATGATCCGGCAGCGGCGGCGCAGGACATCGCGCAAATAATAATTCATGACAAAGGATAGATAGGACTTGCCGCAGGCACAGTCGAGCAGTAAGATCTCATCGCTGTCGTCCTGTTCAAACATAGGGGCAACCAGTTCTACATAGTGATCGATCTGGTTATACTTGCGGATCATATCGTTCTTGATCTTGCCATCTGCGGTCAGGATACCAATTTCACGCAGCAGTGCGCTGGCTTTATCCACCTGAATGAGATACTTGCGCCCATGATCGAGCAGCGGATTGACCGAAGCCTCCTGCGGCTCGGCCTTCTGTTCGGTCTGCTTCATGGCAACACCGCGCGGAGATACCGTAATGGTCATCACACTGCCGCGCTCGGTATAGGTCAGGATAGCAGTTTCATACAGCTCTGCCTGCTGGTCAAAGAATGAAACGGCTTCTTCTGCGTCCAATGTACGCTCTGTGCCCTGAAAGGACAGCACATAATCCGCCCCTTCTCCGGCACGCAGCAGTGCCTTGAACTTCTGATTGCCTGATTTAAATTCAAATGTAGTCGATACAAAATAATCTCGGTTTTGTTTGAGCCGCGCCTGAATGCCAACCAACAGCAGCTTCAATTTATTCTTTTCACCCTTTTGCATGGATCTCTACAACCTTTCTTTGGGGTTTTACAACTTATTATAGTCTGCTTTGCGTGGAGACGCAAGCACTTTTGCCAGAAAAACCACCAATCATAGGGAAGTTGCATGTTTCCATGCAATGAGGAATGTTTTTTGGAAATCCGTAGGGTTTTCTTTTCTGCTAAAAA
>JAHHRO010000032.1 GCA_020025755.1 Butyricicoccus sp.
CGTGAAACACACGCCCCTCAAACGTGCCTGTCTACCAGTTCCAGCACACTCGCATGCAAGATACTTTAATAGTATAGTATAGCCTTTCTATTTTGTCAATGAAAATCCCCTCTCTTTTTATGTCAATTTTGTATGAATAAAACTATTTATATTTATGCAATATGCCGGACAATTGCAGTTGACTTTTATTCCAATCGAATGTATACTAGGATTGTAAACAAAAGAAAGAGGTGCTGAGGGTTATGCGTATTACGCACGAAGCAGACTATGCAATCCGTGTTGCATTTTGTCTGGCAGAATGCGGCGGCAAGCTCGGTGCAAAGGAGATATCCGATCAAACCGGTGTTACATTACGTTTCGCACTAAAGATTCTGCGCAAACTCATACAAGCTGGCATGGTCCGTTCTTATAAGGGAGCAAACGGCGGCTATGAGCTTGCAAAAAATCCGACTGAAATCAGTATGGGCGAAATCATTGAATGCATCGATGGCACGATCACGATCAATCACTGTTTGTGCAATGAATTTGCCTGCACGAGAGTAGAGTCCAAAAACACCTGCAATTTCCGAAAAGTTTTCGGGTCAGTCAATGCTATGATCCGAAAAGAACTTTACAGTGTTACGCTAGACAAATTTTTAGATCCGAAATTTTAGGAGGAAATGATTATGAAGTTCGTATGTTCTGTATGTGGTTATGTTCATGAAGGCGACGCTGCACCGGCTGAGTGCCCGATCTGCCATGCTGCTTCCGATAAGTTCATTGCACAGACCGGTGAGATGAGCTGGGCTGCTGAGCATGTGATCGGTGTTGCTGCTGATGCTCCCGAAGACATCAAGAAGGATCTCCGCGCTAACTTCGAGGGCGAGTGCACTGAGGTTGGTATGTATCTGGCAATGGCTCGCGTTGCACATCGCGAGGGCTATCCGGAAATCGGTCTGTACTGGGAGAAGGCTGCATTCGAAGAGGCTGAGCATGCTTCCAAGTTCGCAGAGCTGCTGGGTGAGGTCGTAACCGCTTCCACCAAGAAGAATCTGGAGATGCGTGTTGAGGCTGAGAACGGTGCTACCGCTGGTAAGACCGATCTGGCTAAGCGCGCAAAGGCTGCAAATCTGGATGCAATCCATGACACCGTTCATGAGATGGCTCGTGACGAAGCTCGCCACGGCAAGGCATTCAAGGGTCTGCTGGAGCGTTACTTCGGCTAATCCATAAACCGAATTTTCACCCCTTGGCATGGAAACCACTTCCTGCCAAGGGGTTTCTTATGCTTATTTTTATACTTTTCTCTTTTATCATTGCAAAAAATGCAGAATAGTGCTATAATGACACAGATTCTTCCAAAAAGCATAATATGGAACGAGCAACATTTTTTCAGAAGGTAGTGAAAAAAATGAAGATCATCCTCATCATGGTACTTGGCGTACTGATCGGCCATTGGTTCCCCGAGCGTCACAAGAAAAAAAATGAACTGTTTCAGATCATCTGTACGACCCTTCTGATCTTCTCGATGGGTGTTATGCTGGGCAGCCGCGAAAATTTTCTGCGCGATCTTTCCAGCCTTGGTGTGCAAAGCCTGCTTTTCTGCCTGATCCCTGCGATCTTTTCCCTGCTTCTGGTCTATGTCCTGAGCCGCCGCTATCTGGAAAAGCACAATAAGGAGGAACGATAATGGTCATTCTAGCGATCGCCGCCCTGCTTGCCGGCATCTTCTATGGTATGCTGGACGGGGCAAACCCCATCATTTCCGGTATTGCCTCACACTCTGATCTGATCCTGATACTGTTGATGATCTCCGTCGGCATCAGTGTTGGGACACATCACGGACTTCTCCAAAAAATACGGGAATACCATGTAAAGATCCTGCTCATTCCGGCTGGTGTCATCGTCGGTTCCCTTCTGGGCGGTGTGGTATGCAGTCTGCTCTTGAGACTCCCACTCAACCAAGGGATCTCTGTTGCGAGCGGCATGGGCTGGTACAGTCTCTCTGGCGTTACCATCAGCAACTTTGCAGGCGCAGAACTGGGCAGTATCGCCTTTTTAAGCAATCTTATGCGTGAGATCTTCTCATTTTTCAGCATCCCTCTGATCGCAAAGTATTTCAATGCATACAGCTGTATCGCCCCTGCCGGTGCGACCAGCGAGGACACCACCCTCCCCATGATGATCCGCTACACCAACGAAGAAACCGTTGTGCTGTCCGTCATCAATGGTATCGTGTGCTCGGCTGCCGTCCCGATCCTGATCTCCCTTTGCTATCCCCGTTAAGCAACACAAAACCTGATATCACCACTGAGGCGCGCAGGCCAAATGGCTTGCGCGCCTCAGTGTTTTTCCAAGCAATCAGAGTTTTAATGTTTCCCACGCTTTTTTTACCGTTACACGGTACAATCCATAAAACACAGCAGACAGGATGCCCACAAGGATGAGACAGCTTGCAAACGCTGTACGCTCTGTGGCGTCGATGACACCGTCCCCACCATTCCCCATCAAAATCAACGTGTAAAAGCACAGGATGAGCAGCGTTCCAATGAGCACTGGTGCAAGGAATACCCGTTTGACCTGTTCTTTCGATGTTTTCCGGAGATAGGCATTCGATGCGCCCAGCTTACGCAGATCCTCATACACCCAGAGATTGGACAGGATCAGGGTCTGGCTTCGTGTATAAAGGATCACGGCCACCGCCGCAAAGCAGAGGATGGCAACGAACACGAACAGAAGCAGGAATACTGCAAAGTTAGAAACAACATCTCCTGCATCCAATGCCCTGAATTTGGGCATATATTTCCAGTTCATACGAAAATCAGAAGCATCCGGTTTATCAGGGTCAATTGGGGGGAATGCAGCATAGTGCGGACTTTCCGGCTCCAAGAAGTACGGCTCCCCTTTTTCGATATAATATTCCCGCTCGATCCGGTCATCCCCATCTATGCGCGCCGCTTCCGTGCCCGAATGGGCTACGATCTCATGGAACAGCTTTTTCTCAAAATCATAGCTGTCTCCTTCTGTATTGAACACGATTTGGATCTCGCGCCAATCCAAAGGCAATCCTCTGGTGATCTGCGCATAATCTGCATCTGACAGCACGCGAATATCATGAAACAGATCGCTTTGAAGCGGCTCATCCACCGTGCGTACACGCAGCTGCTCTCGCGTGACCGGATTCGTCACCAAACCGATCGTATCAAAATCACCATACCGATCCAAGGTCGCCGCACTTTCGCCGGATCTTAACACGAGACTGTCACCAGTTAGCGCATTCCATGCAGAGACCGAAAAAAATCGGATCTCGCAAAGGGTCTCGGTGTATTCTCTTGTATACGTTGTCCCCATCGAACCTTGCGTTTCGATATGCCGTGTGCCGTCCACCGCAAGGGACGCGGACGGCATTTCCACATAGTCTGTGATCCTTTCACCATATCTTGCCGCTAAGGCTTCGATTTCCTCTTTTCCAAGCATCTCCTGATCGGCTCGATAAAAAAACTGGCAGTCCATGGGACGGTTTGTAATTTCCGCTTTACCCGGAGTGATCAGCATAGGGGTATAGAAGGATGAAAAATATGCACCTGCCACCAGTACAGTCACCACCAGCATATTGCGAACGGTCTGCCGTCCCTGAAACTGCATCATGCTGCTTTCGATCAAATGCCGATAGCGATTCTTGCCCCGATGCCATCCGCCTGTCACGGTATGGAGCAGCACCCAATACAGTCCGATCAGCGCAGGCAAATAAAACAGTGCAGTCAGGAACTCCGGTGCATACCAGTGCAGCACCAAGATACAGAAGGTCGGGGTAAAATACCCCAGCAAACCGCCCAATACCATCATCAGGATACCGCCCCAGCCATACCAGTGGGGTACTGCACGGACTGGCTCCGCCCGATGGCTCTCCTGAATGATATCGAGTACGTTCACGCGCGAAAGGAAACGGTGCTGCATGATAAGGAGCGCGATCAGAACAAACGCTGTAAATACCACGGGTATCCCATAAGCGCGCAAATCAAAAATCAGGATCATTTCCGGTGTGTCCACCAGCGTCAGACGGAAAACAGACCAGATGATCCAGCACAAAGGCGTTCCCAGAACCAGACCTGTACCACAGGAAACAAGGGTCAGTCGCACTACCTCTCGACGCAGCTGCTGTCCCAACACCTTCCTGCTCATCCCCAACGCCAAAAACACACCGGCTCCTCTTGATTTGTAGCGAAAAAACAAACCGGCTGCATAGATCGAGAACGCTGCACAACCGATCACCGCGAGGACAAAAACCATCATGACCTGCTTGCGGGAATCCCCGCCCTCAGGCAGCGTGTTTTGTACCGTGGGCGAGTACATCATCATACAAAAGGCTGTGATGAGCAGACTCGCAAAGAACAGACAGCCAGAGAGCAGCGTATATTGGTTTTTTTCGCTTTTTCGAAGTGCCCGAAAAACTGCGTTTCGATCCTTCATGCTTCCCTCACCTCACTCAGCTCCCGTATGGTATCCAGCAAAGCATCCTGAAAGTCTCTCCGTTCCTGACCGCCGCGCACCAGTGTTTTCCGCACATCCCCATCCTTCAGGATCACCACACGGTCGCAAAAACTTGCCGCAAAGGAATCATGGGTCACCATGAAGATGGTAGCAGACAATTCATTTTTTGCACGCAGGAACGCATCGATGACCGCCTGTGCAGACTTCGAGTCCAAGTTTCCTGTAGGCTCGTCTGCAAGGATCAGTTCCGGATCGTTGATGAGGGCACGCGCCACAGCCGTGCGCTGCCGCTCCCCACCAGATACATCGGCTGGAAACTTATTTTTGATCTGTGAGATCCCAAACAGGTCACAGAGCATATCGGCACTTCTTTCCATAGAAGCATCCGTGCGGCCGCCAATGATGCGTGGCAGCATGATATTGTCCCGAATGGTCAGCCCATCCAGAAGCAGGAAATCCTGAAAGACAAAGCCCAGCTTCTCGTTGCGCACATGCGCCATGCGCGCCTCATCCAAAGTCGCGAGATCGGTGTGTCCCAGCTTGATCCTCCCAGAATCGGAAGGGATATAACAGGAGATACAGTTGAGGAGTGTGGATTTCCCTGAACCGGACGGCCCCATGACACCGACGAACTCCCCTTTTTTCACTTCCAGCGAAACACCCTTGAGCACCTCATACTTGTCCTTTCCTATCTCGTATGACTTATGCAGATCTTGAACAGATAACATCATATCGCTCCTTTCTATTGATTTGAGCATACCAGACGCCAAAAGGAGCCGCAACCTGTCCTGTCATCTTTGGAGATCCCCCTGTAATCTTTGGCAGGCAGATGTCATAAACTGCGTTTTGTTTGTAAAGTTTGGTTTTGATATTTCATTGCTTCATGATAAAATTGAAACAAATGCACCGAAAGGAAGATTAGGCTGCCATGATATCGATCGCAATTTGTGATGATAACCGAGAAAATCGACTGAGCCTGCGCTGGCTTATGGAAAGCATCTTAGAAAAACAAAAAATGGAGCATATCATTTATGAGTTTTCCTCTGGGGAAACGCTGCTTCCATGGATGCACAAGCATCACAATGAGGTGGATCTGCTGTTTCTGGATATCGAAATGGGAAAACTCAATGGAATGGAGACTGCAAAAACGCTTCGTGCAGATAGCGATATGCTGCAAATCGTTTTTGTGACCGGATTTTCAGATTATGTATTCGATGGCTACAGCGTAGGTGCTTTGGATTACCTGTTAAAACCTGCCAAAAGAGAACAGCTGGAAACCATTCTTTCCCGAACACTGGCAAAGCGGTGCAAGGATATTGGACAAATTTATTCTTGCCACAACGGAGATACTTGGTATCGCATCCCCTATCAAGAGATCCTGTATTTTGAATCCAATCGGCGTAAGATAAATTGTATCACTACAAAGCGCAGTTATGAATTTTACGGGAAGCTGGACGAAGTGGCACAGGAACTGTCTGGTGCAGAGTTTGTCCGTATCCATCAGAGATATCTGGTGCGGGCAGATGCCATCCAGCAGATCTGCGGCAATGAAGTTCAGGTCGGCGTACAGACCTTGCCCATCAGTCGTTCCTGTCATCAGCAGGCACTGCTTGCCCTGACCAGACGCGCTTTGAAAGGATGAGTGCTCATGCTTCAACACCCTGCTCTATTTTCCTATGGTTCTTATATCTTTTTTATGTTGTTGAGTGGATTTTTTCTCTATCGTCTATGCTGCGGATTTGCAGCCATGAAAGAGACATGCTGGGCAAAGCTCCTGCTGTTCATCACACTCACGCTGACAAGCGGTATGGTGATTTGGGTCGGTGATAACAACTTCGCCATGACGCTGCCATTTTATATACCGGCTTTCCTGCTCTCCACAAAAGGAGATCTGCTGGGCAGGATCACAATCGGCTGTGTTTTCTTCTGCTTTATTATGTCGGTCTGTGCGATGGCTGATACTTATTTGATCCCCCTTGATCGTTTTGGATATTATGACATTGTTACCAGACTGGTGCGGCCACTGATTTTCGCTCTGTTTTATTTGGCGTTTTACAGGCAGGTGAAAAAAGGAGTCATTCAGCTGCCGCATCATTTATGGCAGCTTTGTGCCGGACTTGCGATCCTTCCCTTTGCCGCCCTGTCTGCCCTGATCCTCCCAGCTTACTGGATGCCGGAGTCTATCCTGCTGCATGATTTCAACTGGTTTCAGGGTACGGTGATCCTCCCCTTTGCCCTCCTTTCCTCTTTGGTGCTGCTTCGGAGCGTCTTTGTGTTTTCCGATTATGAAACAAAAGCAAAGGCTGCTGCCTTTTCGGAGATGCGCGAAATCTATTATCAGGGGCTGAAGCGCGAACAAACACAGGTGCGCACCCTGCGTCATGATCTGCGAAACCATCTGCATACTGCGCTTGGACTTTTGGAACGAGGCGACACGGAAAAGGTGCGTCGATATCTCCTTGAGCTGGCAGATTCACAAGCTCTGCACAGCTCTCACCGTATCTGCGAAAATGAGATCGTCAATGTGGTCGTGTCCTCCAAACGCGCGGATATGGAGCAGCATGAGATTCTTGCGGATATTCAAATCGTCCTGCCTGCCGCGCTCCCCATCGCTGACACCGATCTGTGTGCGCTGTTCGGCAACGCCTTGGACAATGCAGTAGAGGCTGCTCAAAAATCGGAAGACAAACATATTTCCATTCGCTGCAAGGCTGAACGCGGCTTGTTTATGTTGTGGGTCGAGAACACGCTGGCTGACGAAATACATACAGATCTCCGTACAACGAAGAAGGATAAGAAACTGCACGGTTTTGGTCTGGCAGGCATGCGGGAAATTGTCGCAAGATATGGCGGATTTTTGGAAGCTGCTCCCACAGGCAAAAAGTTTGAGTTACTCATCAGCATTCCATTACAACCATAATCTGATGGGCTGCATAAAAGAAAAGGACGACCATGCCGCAGCACGACCGTCCTTCGCAGAAACCAATTTTAATTTGTATCATCGCTGCGCATATATCCCGAGGGAACGAAGTCAATGATATGCCTTCTTTTTATATCCTGATTTCAGCGGACTGGACAAGCACCGCCAACGCAGTCGCTTGCACCGATATCCAGCTCGGTTTCCTCCTGCTCATACTTGGAGATGAGAGACGGATTGAACGGCTTCATCTTAGCCAGCCGTGCTTCATACTCATCCTTGCTGATCTCCTCATACGGCATCAGCTCATAGAAATGATCGTCCAAACTCAGGAACGAAAGTGCCACAACATCATCCCAGTTGTTCCATACCCATTCTTCAACTGCATCCCACTCGTTCTCACGCACATGTACCGTAATCGAGCAGTTATGATCCACATAGTTTGTCATGAACATCTTATAGTTTTCCAGCTGTTCGATTGCAGAAACATCTGCCTTCACACGCCCAGCCGGTGCCTTGACAGGGAACTCTACGACCTTGGTGCGGCAATCCTCCGCGGTCTGTCCGACCTCTGGGAATACCGGATAGCCCAGCTCCTCGCATACCTTACAAAGCGGATCTTCCGCTGTAATGCGCACACGGCGCACATAATACGGTGCATGTGAATAATGGATGCCGCTGGAAACAGTTGGCAGCAGAGACAGCGTTCCCTCCGGTTTTACCGTTGTCACAAGCAGCGGCTCCGGAGAGGACAGGGATGCTGCATACTGCTTTGCCGCTTCATGCGCGATCCGGCGCAGTTCCGCGAGCAGGCTTGCCTCCTCCTCACGGCTCATTCCCGTTGCATTGACCATATCCTGCCAGCCGGTCAGCGAGCAGCCCAGAAGGCGATCGCGCGTCTGTACACTGTTCCATTCGTGCATTTCCAGTTCACGGCATGTCATACGATAGCCTGCACGCGCGGAAAGACGCTGCGCCTCCAGCAATCCGGCGCGATCGAGTGTGCCATCCTCGCAGACGAACGCCATCACATTGATGGTCGTGAGGTTGCACAAGCCATGGTTGTCCAGCAAAATCTCGCCGCAGGGATTGACGCCATTGAAGTTGGGTCGGCGTTTTGCACCAGCCTCCTGATTGACCCAGCCCGGCTCACCTGAATAGCGCATCTGCTGCAAGTGCCAATGCAGCTGTTCACGAGTGGGCTTGCGCGTATAGAAAATCGAGTTATTGCTCATCTGGCGGTGGGCAATGCTCTTGTCGATTTCCCAACGATCCCCGACCTGCTTATAGAGTGCAGACTTCGCCTGAATGCAGGCAATATCATCCTGATCGATGAGACCGATTTCCGAGGTGCGGCGCACACCGCCTGACACCACATTCTCACCGATGATATTTGCGATATCCAACAGATCAATTGGCTGTAGCTTTGCCTTTCCCACCTGCTCACGCGCGCCTGCCGCTGTGATGACCTTATGGATCTTATCGATCATGCGCATCATGGACTGATACCCACTCGCAGTACCGCCAAACACCTTGAGCTTCTCGCCCTTTGGACGAATATTGCTGTAATTGACGATGATACGCTCGATCTTATTGTATTCATTGTTATAGAGCAGTTGGAAATAGCTGTCGAGTGCCTGTGCCCACCCCTCCTTGGAGTCACCGATCGTAATAAATGCTGTTTCCTGCTGGAAGGTCAGATTGGTATATTCCAGACGCTCCTGCTTTGGGATCTCCTGATACATTTCATGCACCAGCTTGAGATCGGTGCGCACCTTGGGAAGCTTGTCCGCATCCGAACGCAGCACACGCACACCCACACCAGAGCCAACCATCAGAAGATAGAACAGATCATGGTAGGCATGGAAATTGTCGATCACCTCGAACGCACAGTTATAGTTTGCCATGGGGTACTGCTCCCCAACGCGTGTCTCACCGACCCACAGTGTACGGCCAGACAGAAACTGTCTCATCTGATAAATATTGCGGTACAGTGCTTCTGCTTCCTCGCGCGAGGTCGGCGCAAGGGAGCAGTTGTATTCAACGGCACGGCGCACGGTCTCCCACCAAAATTCACGCCGCCCCAGATGAGGCAGATAGCGCGAATAGGTACGCGAATATACGAAAGATCCCAGCTGACGCATGGGATTGCCTGCATGCTTATAGGGGCTCAAAAACTCCTTGCTGAGTTTGCCGTCCTTCCACTCATACAGACCGCGGCTCTTCTCCTTGTCCACGCGATACAAAATATACGCCTTTGCCGTATCGAAGTGCCCCACCTCAAAGAGCGCGCGCTCCACCAGATCCTGTACCTGTTCGATCTGGATGGTCTCCTCCTCTCGCTCTGCCAGATGCGCCTCCACATGCTTCATCACATCTTCGATCATCTGTTCATCATAATCTCCGGCAGATACCGCCGCCAATCGAACCGCACGCGCAATGAATCTGCCATCATAGGGCACCGTTTTTCCTGTGCGCTTGGTTACATATTTGATCCTCATGATGTACTCCTCTCCAAAACCGCCAAGCCTCCGGCGGTCAAAAAAACATTGTCTTGTTCTATTGTACGCATTTTTCCTTTGGTACGAAAGGGTAAAAGCATACGAAATTTGTCCGCAATTTTTTCTGATTTCCGATTAAACTAACACTTGACTTATTTTTTATCCTTGTACTACATATAGTGTTTCCAGATTTTTCATGGCACATTTTCTGCTGCAAAGTACATTCTGATCCAAGATGCACGGCGGATTCCGGCGTTTTGTCCCTTGTCAGTCCAAAACAAGCGTCTGTATAATAAAAGAAAGGGTAAAATATGTATAAAGGGTGATATGCATGAAAAAACAAATGTCGGATTCCCTGCTGCTTGCGATCTTCCTGACGCTTGCCGGCGGATTTCAAGATGCCTACTCCTACAACTGCCGCGGTCAGGTCTTTGCCAACGCGCAGACGGGCAATATCGTGCTCTTTGGACAGAACCTTGCAACTGGACAATGGACACGGGCGATCCATTATCTCCTGCCTGTCCTGTCGTTTGTGATCGGGGTCTATCTGACCGAATGGATCCATCACCACCACAAATACAGCACGCGCATCCACTGGCGGCAGACCATCCTGCTTGGTGAGATCGTCCTGCTGACGATCGTCGGCTTCCTCCCCAACACCATGGATGTTTCAGCCAATATCCTGCTGTCCTTTGCCTGTGCCATGCAGGTCAACACCTTCCGCAAATTCCGCGGTCTCCCCTGTGCCACGACCATGTGTATAGGAAACATGCGCTCGGCTGCTTCCCTCCTGTGTGAATACCATGTAACACACGACCCCAAGCTGCGTGACAAAAGCCTGCATTATTACTTTGTGATCGGTATTTTTGCCGTTGGTGCAGCTTTTGGTGCCGTTCTGAGCCAGTCCCTCGGAAACCGCGCCATCTGGATCGCTGCCGCCTTACAGCTTGTCGGCTTTTTGCTCATGTTCGCTCCCCACACCGCCCCTGCGGCTGATGGAGCAGACGACCCCCTGTGATATCTGCTATAAAATTGGAAAATTGTCGCTTGCGCCTTGACAAGCTGCCGTAAAATGTCGTATACTGAAGCTGTCATGTGATATTATTTTCTGTATCCATGCAAATATTTCTTCTGACCTCCCATATTTTATTGGGACAAGGCCATACGGACAGCCGGGTCAACTGCCGACGGGCGGCGCGCTTCCGCCATTATTGATTGAGTTAAAAGCTCAAATTTATAAGTTGGTTACTTTATAACCAGTATGCAGGGTGCATACACAACTTGTAAAATGGTCAATAAGAGTAGTATGAGTAAGTATTTGCTATCTGACTCTATGCAGAACCTTCCTATCACATGGTCTTTGCGTGGTTTCCGCCTCTTTCGGTATCCCACGCCCTGCCATTCTGACACATTTTACAAGCAGTATGCCTTTTGCGCATACTGCTTGTTTTTTTCATCGATTCTGATTTGATTAAAGGAGCTTGTCGCAGCATGGGGGAAAAGTTAAAGCTTTATGGGTTCAATAACCTCACAAAATCTCTGAGTTTCAACATCTATGATGTCTGCTACGCCAAAACACCGCGCGAGCAGCAGGACTATATCGCCTATATCGACGAACAGTATAACTCTGAACGATTGACGACGATCCTGACCACGCTGACTGATATGATCGGTGCAACCGTGCTCAATATCGCCAAGCAGGATTATGAACCGCAGGGTGCTTCGGTTACCCTGCTCATTGCCGAGCGTCCTGTGCCTGGTGATACACAGGTTGCGCATCTTGATAAAAGCCATGTCACGGTGCATACTTATCCTGAGTACCACCCCGAAACCAGTCTTGCAACGTTTCGCGTGGATATCGACGTTGCCACCTGCGGCGAGATCACCCCACTGTCTACGCTCGATTATCTCATCGGCTCTTTTGATTCCGATATCATCACTATGGATTATCGAGTCCGCGGCTTTACCCGTGACCTCAACGGACAAAAGCTGTTTATGGATCACTCGGTCAGATCCATTCAGGACTATATCGATCCTGCCACCATGCGCCGCTATGACGCCGTGGACATCAATGTATACAGCGCGAACCTGTTCCATACAAAAATGATGCTCAAGGAGATCGATCTTCAAAACTATCTGTTCAAAACCGACGTCTATGAGCTTCCGCCCATGAAGCGTCTTGAAATCATGAACAACATCCGCCGCGAGATGATCGAGATCTTCAGCGGCAGCAATATCTATTAAAGAGGTGTGCCATGAAACCATTGTCTCAGGAGCGCGCGCCCATTTATGAGGCGCTCGAATCCTTTCAAAAAATGAGGGTCGTGCCTTTCGATGTTCCCGGACATAAGCGCGGCCGCGGCAATCCAGAGCTTGCCGCCCTGCTTGGCGAGCAGTGCGTAAAACTGGACGTCAACTCAATGAAACCACTTGATAACCTGTGCCACCCGATCTCCGTCATCCGAGATGCCGAGATCCTTGCTGCTGAAGCATTCGGTGCCGCACACGCCTTCCTCATGGTCGGCGGTACGACATCCGCTGTACAGAGCATGATCCTGTCGGTTGCCGGACGCGGTGAGAAGATCATCCTGCCACGCAATGTACACCGGAGCGTTATGGGTGCTATGGTGCTTTGCGGCGCGATCCCGGTCTATATCGATCCCGCCTGTGATGACCGTTTGGGCATCCCGCTCGGCATGAGCGTATCCGATGTGGAAAAAGCCATCAGGGAACACCCTGACGCCAAGGCAATCCTTGTAAACAACCCCACCTATTACGGCATCTGCTCCGACCTGCGCCGCATCGTTGCGCTGGCACATGCACACGGTATGAAATGTCTGGCAGACGAAGCACATGGCACACATTTCTACTTTGGTGAAAACCTGCCTGTCTCCGCTATGGCGGCAGGTGCGGATATGGCGGCGGTCTCCATGCACAAATCAGGCGGCAGCCTCACACAGTCCTCTCTGCTCCTGTGCGGCCCTGCCATGAACGAAGGGCATGTGCGCCAGATCATCAACCTGACCCAAACGACAAGCGGCTCCTATCTGCTCCTGTCCAGTTTGGATATCTCGCGCCGCAATCTGGCTCTGCGCGGCAAGGAATCCTTTGCTCGCGTTGCGGAACTTGCCGAGTATGCACGCCGAGAGATCA
Organism: Butyricicoccus sp.; assembly: GCA_020025755.1. Taxonomy (GTDB): domain Bacteria; phylum Bacillota; class Clostridia; order Oscillospirales; family Butyricicoccaceae; genus Butyricicoccus. The sequence goes on from JAHHRO010000032.1 coordinate 13,042, forward strand.
ACGCCATCGGCGGCTATTATGCGTTCTCCCGTGAACTGTGCAACGGAGACAGCATCTATGATTTCGATCCCACCAAGCTGTCTGTCAACACCTTGCAGGTCGGTCTTGCCGGCATTGAAGTCTACGATCTCCTGCGCGATGAATACGATATCCAAATCGAATTTGGCGATCTGGGCAATATTTTGGCTTATCTTTCCATTGGTGATCGTCCGCGCGAGATCGAACGCCTTGTCAGTGCCCTGTCCGAAGTGCGCCGCCGCTTTGGCGGTTCGGAAACCGGACTTATGAAGCAGGAATATATCGAGCCGGATGTTGCCGTTTCTCCACAGGATGCCTTCTATGCCGACAAGGAATCTTTGCCCATTATGGATACCGTGGGACGCATTTGCAGTGAATTTGTCATGTGCTATCCCCCCGGAATCCCGATCCTTGCCCCCGGCGAACGAATCACCCGGGAAATTTTGGATTATATCGTATACGCAAAGGAAAAGGGCTGCTCCATGACCGGCCCTGAGGATGCGAATATCACCCGTCTCAATGTACTCAAAAGGAGGGACTAACCTTGGATCTCTGGTTTTCTGAATACCACACCCCAAATGTAAAGCTTGCCATCCGCGTGGATCGTCAGCTGTACGCCGGACAAAGTGAATTTCAGCGCATCGATGTGTTTGAATCCCCCGAATTCGGTCGCTTTCTGACGCTCGACGGCTATATGATGCTGACCGAAAAGGATGAATTCATTTACCATGAAATGATCGTACATGTACCGCTTGCCGTACATCCCCATGTGCGCCGCGTGCTGGTCATTGGTGCCGGAGACGGCGGCGTGATCCGTGAGCTGACTCGCTATCCCGATATCGAGCATATCGACATGGTCGAGATCGATCCGCTCGTTGTAACCGTATCACGCGAATATCTGCCCAAAACGGCATGCAGTCTGGATGATCCGCGTGTTTCCATCTACTATGAGGACGGACTGAAGTTTATCCGCCGCTGTGAAGCCGCCTACGATCTCATCATTGTAGACTCGACAGACCCGTTCGGCCCTGGTGAGGGACTGTTCACGCGTGAGTTTTACGGCAACTGCTACAAGGCACTGCGCGAGGACGGCATCATGGTCAACCAGCACGAAAGTCCTTTCTATCAGGAGGACGCGATCGCCTGCCAGCGTGCGCATAAGCGTATTGTAGAGTCCTTCCCCATCAGCCGTGTCTATCAGGCACATATCCCGACCTATCCGTCTGGGCATTGGCTGTTCGGCTTTGCTTCCAAGAAATATCATCCACTGAAGGATCTGGACGAAGCACGCTGGAAGGCATACGATCTGCCCTGCCGCTACTATACCACCACCCTGCACAAGGGTGCATTCTATATCCCTGCCTATGTTGAGGAGTTATTAAAAGATGTTGAATCCGAATGTTGAAGTTTTTCTGGGCTGTGACTGCCCACTCGAGCAGGCGCGCACCGTACTTTTCGGCGCGCCGTTCGACTCCACCACCTCTTACCGCCCGGGTACACGCTTCGGTTCTGCTGCCATTCGGCATGAATCCTTTGGCGTAGAGACCTACAGTCCCTATCAGGACAAGGATCTGGAGGATGCCGGTGTATTGGACACCGGTGATCTGGAGCTGTGCTTCGGAAGTGCAGAACAGGCACTCTCCGATATCGAATCGCACACGCGTACCATTCTGGAGGCTGGCAAGCGTCCGTTCCTCGTGGGCGGTGAGCATCTTGTCACCCTTGGCGCATTCCGTGCCATCGCGGAAAAGTATCCCGATGTGCATATCATCCATTTCGACGCACATGCCGACCTGCGCGAAGACTATCTGGGCGCAAAACTGTCCCATGCCTGTGTCCTGCGCCGCTGCTGGGAGCTTGTTGGAGACGGTCGTATTTTCCAGTTCGGCATCCGCTCAGGCGACCGCTCCGAGTGGGAGTGGGGCAAGGATCATGTGGAGACCCATCGGTTCAATCTGGAGGGGCTGGGCAAGGTCGTGGAAAGTCTGCGCGGCAAGCCGGTCTATTTCACGCTCGATCTGGACGTGCTCGACCCCTCGGTATTCCCCGGTACGGGTACCCCCGAACCGGGCGGCATTTCGTTTGAAGCCCTGCGCATTGCAGCCACACTGGTTTGCAGCCAACTCAATATCGTCGGCTGTGATGTGAACGAGCTGAGCCCCCATCTTGATCCCAGCGGCATTTCTACTGCTGCCGCCTGCAAGATCATCCGTGAAATGCTGGTTGCATTCCCCAGCTGATTCGGATATACACGCAATTTTGAAGCTACAGACCAACCACAAGGAGGATTTTCTACTATGGGAAAAGTATTGATCATCGGCTGCGGCGGTGTTGCATCCGTTGCCATTCACAAGTGCTGCCAGAACAGCGAAGTTTTTGAGGAGATCTGCATTGCCAGCCGTACCGTGTCCAAGTGCGACGCACTGAAGGAAAAGCTTTCCGGTACAACCAAGACCAAGATCACCACGCGTCAGGTGGATGCAGACAATGTGGACGAGCTGATCGCGCTCATCAACGATGTAAAGCCCGACCTCGTTATGAACATTGCCCTGCCTTATCAGGATCTGACCATCATGGACGCTTGCCTCGCGTGCGGCGTCAACTATATGGATACTGCAAACTATGAGCCGGAGGATCTGACCGATCCGGCTTGGCGTGCGGCTTATGAAAAACGCTGCAAGGAGGAGGGCTTCTCTGCATATTTCGATTACTCCTACCAGTGGGCATACAAGGAAAAGTTTGAAAAGGCTGGTCTGACCGCGCTGCTCGGCTCAGGCTTCGATCCGGGTGTTACGCAGGCATACTGCGCTTACGCACAGAAGCACCTGTTTGATGAGATCGACACAATCGATATCCTTGACTGCAACGGCGGCGATCATGGCTATCCGTTCGCAACCAACTTCAACCCTGAGATCAACCTGCGTGAGGTTTCTGCGCCGGGCTCTTACTGGGAGAATGGTCACTGGGTCGAGATCCCTGCAATGTCCATCAAACGCGAGTATGATTTTGCAGAGGTCGGACACAAGGATATGTATCTCCTGCACCATGAGGAGATCGAGTCCCTTGCCAAGACCATCCCGAATGTAAAGCGTATTCGCTTCTTCATGACCTTTGGTCAGAGCTACCTGACCCACATGAACTGTCTGGAGAACGTTGGTATGCTGTCCACCGAGCCCATCGAGTTCGAGGGTCATGAGATCGTTCCGATCCAGTTCCTCAAGGCTCTGCTGCCCGATCCGGCATCGCTTGGTCCACGCACGGTCGGCAAGACCAATATCGGCTGTATCTTTACCGGCAAAAAGGACGGCAAGGAAAAGACAGCCTATATCTACAATGTCTGTGACCATCAGGCTTGCTATCAGGAGGTCGGCTCTCAGGCGATCTCCTACACCACCGGTGTTCCGGCAATGATCGGCGCAATGATGCTGCTGACCGGCAAGTGGAACAAGCCGGGCGTTTATACCGTTGAGGAGTTCGATCCCGATCCGTATATGGACGCACTCAACAAGTGGGGTCTGCCGTGGCAGATCAACGATGCGCCGGTACTGGTGGACTGATCCATGCGCACACCTTATTTTGTAGTCGATGAAACCGCTCTGCGGCACAATCTCGCGATCTTGAAAGACGTTTCCGAGCGGGCAGGCTGTAAGATCCTGCTCGCCCAGAAAGCCTTCTCCATGTTCGCAGTCTATCCGCTCATCCGCGAATTTCTCGCCGGAACAACGGCAAGCGGACTGTATGAAGCACGGCTTGGGCATGAGCATTTCGGCGGCGAGACCCATGTATTCAGCCCTGCTTACCGCCCCGATGAATTCGAGGAACTGCTGACCTATGCAGATGACTTTGTGTTCAACTCCCCTGCGCAGCTGCGCCGTTTTGGGGTTCGCGCAAAGGAAGTGGGTAAGTCCATCGGGCTGCGTGTCAATCCGGAGTGTTCCACACAGGAGGGGCATGAAATCTACGATCCCTGTGCATCCGGCTCGCGCCTTGGCACGACCCTTGCAAATTTTGATCCCGAACTCCTGCCCATGCTGGACGGTCTGCACTTCCACACACTGTGCGAGCAGAACTCTGACGCGCTGGAGGTCACCTTGCAGGCATTCGAGGAAAAGTTCGGTGCATATCTCTCCGGTCTCAAATGGATCAATCTGGGCGGCGGACACCATATCACCCGTGCGGATTATGATATCGAGCGTCTGATCCGTCTGGTGAAGCACCTGCGAGAGACCTACAAGGTAGAGGTTTATCTGGAGCCAGGGGAAGCCGTTGTTCTGAATGCGGGTCAGCTGGTATCCAGCGTACTGGATGTCTCAAAAAATGGCATCGACCTTGCGATTCTGGATACTTCCGCGGCTTGTCACATGCCGGACGTACTGGAAATGCCCTACCGTCCGCCTGTTCTGAACAGCGGCGAAGCTGGCGAAAAGGCTTATACCTATCGTCTGGGCGGACCGACCTGTCTGGCTGGCGATATCATCGGGGATTATTCCTTTGATGCACCGCTTGAAATCGGCGATACCGTTGTTTTTGGCGATATGGCTCTTTACACGATGGTCAAGACCAATACCTTTAATGGTATGCCGCTCCCCTCCATCGTCTGGCGCGATGCGGATGGCAAGGAGCACCTTGTTCGCTCTTTCTCCTATGACGATTTCAAAAATCGCTTATCCTAAATATCCTGATATGAAAACAGCCCCGAAACATTCCCGTTTCGGGGCTGTTCTATGGTGCGTACAAGTTTATTCTCTTTCGCTGCGCTCATGCCACTGTTCGATCTCCTGTTCCGAATTCTCCGCAATCCTCTGCAGCAGATCGAATACCTGCGTTTTTTCTTCCTCTGTAAAATCCTGCGTCAAGCGGTCTTTCCAGTCGTTGCGCAGATGATATGCACGCGCGATCACAGGCTGTGCTTCCGGCAGCGTATAGAGATGACGCACACGCTTGTCATGCTTATCCACATCCATGCGCACATAGCCAAGCCGGACTAATTTTTGTACTGCGCGTGTGACAGTCCCCTTATCATAACATCCGGTTTGTGCTAGATCCAGCATGGTGAGTCCTTCGTTCTCCGCGATACGCAGCAAAAAGAACTGCTGTCCACTGCCGATATGATCGGGCTCCAAACTCATATCAAAATATCGTCCGGTATTTCTTTGAATGATTGAAATGTACTTTAAAAATGTAATGTTATCCATAAACAGTTCGTTCTCCTTTCCTCGTTTTCCCCCATTCTCTCTATTTCTTTTATTGTACGCCAGTTCAAATGTACTGTCAATGAATATACGATTCCGTCACGACCTTTTTACGATTCTGTAATCTTTAGAATAAAACAAGTACCCTGCACACAACGATCCACTTTCTTATAAAGTAGTCATACTCCTACCATTTTATCGATCATCCATTTTTCGCACTTACTCTAACAGGAATTTCTATCTTCGTGATATAGTCCTCCATGGAATCCACGAGCATCGCATTGATCCCTGTCTCATAGGCATCCCCCTCGAACTGTATCCCATGCCGGGCAGCATATACCAAAATCTCCTCATACCGCGCAGGCAGTCTGTCCCAATCCCCCTTGCAGTACGCCTGCAAATAGATTCCTGCCTTGCGAATATGGGTTGCCTCCGTGATCTGCACACACTCCATAAATATCGAACTGTATGCCTCGAAATCGCCCTCATACAGCTTACTCACCGGAATGATCGAGCCATAACGGGTATGATACATCCGCTTGATCTGGTGACACGCACGCTCGGTCAGGACACACTCGACCCCTTTTTCAAAGGAGACCTGCAATCCGTCCGGGATCGTAATGAGGCTCTTTTCCGGCTGTTCCACCAGCGTGATCGCTTCCAGATCGATCCCTTGCAGATCTCTCATATCTTGCCGATAGCTTGCCAGCACCTGTGACACTGTATACAGATGTCGAATGTTTTTTTCCACCTGCTCCAGCTGCTCTCCTAAGATCTGCTCCATCCGCTCCGCAGACCGGTTTTCCACAAAACTTCCGATCTCTTTGAGCGACAGACCCAATTCACGCAGCATGAGGATCGTTTCGAGCAGCGTGCTTTGCTGATAGCTGTAATACCGATAGCCATTTTCCGGATCGATCTCCGCAGGCTGAAAAACACCTTTTTCATCATACCACATGAGCGTTTTTTTATTGATGCGATGGAGGGCAGCAAACTGCCCGATCGAAAGCCGCTTTATTTTTTCGTTCATTTTGGCTCCTTTCTCTTGACCGTCCAGTGACTGTATGGTTTATCCTATGGATATCCCCACTCTCACACGAAGAAATGGGAAATCTATCTCTCAAGGAGAACATCATGGAACTTCTTTTTCGACCCTATCAGGCATCCGACCGTACAGCCATCACAAAAATCATCCGTGAAGTATGGCATTACGATGATCTTTGCCATGCAGATGCCGCGCAAAAGCTCGCCAATACCTTCCTTGACAGCTGTTTGACCCACCAGACCTATACCCAAGTTGCCGTGGCAGACGGCACGCCTGTTGGCGTCATCATGGGCAAAAACAATCGAACACACCGCTGTCCGCTGTCTCTGCGTTTCCATTTCTGGGCGTCCATTCTCGCGCTGGCACTTTCCAAGGAGGGGCGCACCGTTTCCAAGATTTTTTCTAAGGTCAACAGCATCTATCAGGAACTGCTTGCGCGATGCACGACCGATTATCAGGGAGAACTTGCATTTTTTGCAGTCAGTCCAGCGCATCACGGAAAAGGGATCGGAAAAGCCCTGTTCGAACACCTGAAATCCTATATGCAGTCCCAAAATATCAAAGACTTTTATCTCTTTACAGATACCTCCTGCAACTACGGCTTTTATGAACACGCAGGTATGATCCGGCGACAGGAAAAACCGCATACCTTCCTCATATCCGCACGAAAAAAAGAAATGTTCTTTTTCTTATATGACTTTCACGATGCTGTATAGCCGATTTCGGGTATCAACAGCCCCTTATATTCTTTTTATACAGCTTCTGTTTTCCACGGCTCTTTTCTTTTATTATATTGTTTTTTTCGTCCATGCACAAGAGGTATGCCCTTCACGCTGCAAAAAACGCTATGCGATGCATAGCGTTGAGGCTGTCGAAGAACCTTCGACAGCCTTTCCAGGGGAACCCAGTCCCCCTGG
>JAHHRO010000033.1 GCA_020025755.1 Butyricicoccus sp.
TCGAGGGCAAAATCCAAGGCACATGTCCTTGGATTTTGAAAATTTTAAGTCGCTTTGCTCCAATAAAAAACAGCGAAAAGCCTTTTTCTACAAGCTGAAAGAACGGCACAATGCCGTTCTTTTTTTTTGTAGATATTTTGCGTTTTTGCGTGGTGATCAGTGACCGCCGCAGCCGTGCTTGTTTTCGCCGCAGTGATGACCCTCGCCATGTTCATGCCCATGGTGCTGGCACATGGTATTTGGATCATAGGACAGTGTGCCGTTTTGCAGAGCGGAAACTGCTGCATCTGCGTCGCCTGTCACCCCTGGGTACAGCTCGATGCCAGCTTCAGCCAGTGCAGTGCGTGCGCCTGCGCCGATGCCGCCGCAGATGAGTGCCTGTACGCCGTGCGTCTGCAAAAAGCCTGCCAGTGCGCCGTGACCGCTGCCCTGCGGGTCGATCAGTTCACTTGTGCCTGCCTCAGTGTCGAACAGTTTGAACATCTTGCAATGTCCGAAATGCTGGAACACCTGTCCGTTTTCGTAAGTAACTGCGATCTTCATTGGAAAATACCTCCTGAAAGCATACATGATATATACAGGATAGTCCTTTTTTACCAAAAAGTCAAATATGGATACTGTCGAAATATGGTGTACATATCACATTCCCATGCTGTCATAGATTCAAGGGGGAGGGATGCAATATGGCAAAGCAAGTTGTTGTGAGATTGGAAAATCATTTTCAAAACGGAAAGGAGCCAAATAGAAAAGAAGCGGAAGAAAAACTATACTTATGTATCAAAAAGGAGGAGGCACATAATGCATGAACGCACGGCGATCTACTGCCGTCTGTCTGAAGAGGACACGATCAAAGAGGGGGGAGAGAGCCAGAGCATCCAAAATCAAAAGCAGCTTTTGCGGCAATATGCCGCGCGTCATGGCTGGGACATCACAGCAGAGTTTTCTGATGATGACTATGCCGGAGCCGACCGCAGCCGTCCGGCGTTCCGCGCACTGCTTGAGGGCGCAGAGCAGGGGCGGTATGATATCATTCTGTGTAAAACACAGTCACGCTTTACACGCGAAATGGAGCTGGTTGAGCATTATCTGCATGACTGCTTCCCACGCTGGGGCGTGCGCTTCGTAAGCGTGGTCGATCATGCGGATACGGCAGTACAGGGCAACAAAAAAGCCCGTCAAATCAACGGACTCATCAATGAATGGTATCTGGAAGACCTCTCGGATAATATCCGTGCCGTACTGACAAGCCGCCGAAAAAGTGGTCTGCATATTGGCTCTACTGCGCTCTATGGATACCAAAAAGACTCAGATCACAGGGGACATTTGATCCCTGATCCGCAAACGGCGTGGGTCGTGCGGCAGATTTTTGATTGGTTCCTCGCAGGGGACAGCCAGCGCACCATCGCCCAGCGGCTCAATCTACAGGGCGTGCCCTGTCCCTCTGCCTGTAAGGGGCGGCAGGACACCGTTTGGCGTGATGGTGCAGTGCGCACCATCTTACACAATGAGATGTACCGCGGCTGTCTCGTACAGGGACGGTATGGGAGTGAGTCCTATAAAACGCGGCGCAATCGGGCACGCCCCAAGACGCTGTGGTATCGTGTGGAGAATACCCATGAGCCACTTGTTTCCGCAGAGCAGTGGACGCGTGTACAGGAGAAGATCCGAGCGCATACGCGACCTTGCCGCAAGGGGCAGGCCGGTGCTTTTTCCGGACTGGTGTTCTGTGCCGCGTGCGGACATGCGCTCGGCGTGACTTCGACGCGAGGGGTCAGATACCTGCATTGCACCGCCGAGGGGTGCAAAGGTGCATTCGTTCCCGAGCAGGCACTTGGGGAGGCGATCACGATGCAGGTCACACAGTTTATGAAAGAATATTTAACGGATGATAAAATAAAGATCTTGCGTGAAAAGGAGAGGCAGGGGCAAAAGGCAGATGCTCAGGACAGGCGGTATCATACACAAATCGACCGACTGGAAAAAAGCCTGCATCTGCTCTATCTCGACCGTGCGGCAGGACGCATTTCCGAGGAGACCGCACAGCCGATCCTTGAACGCCTGACCTGTGAGAAGGCACAGGCAGAACAGGAACTGATACATCTGCAAACCATGCCGGTGGGTGGGACATACGGCACATGGAACGGGACCCATGACCAGATGCAGCACCTGATCCGCCGCATAGAGGTCGGACGGCGCAGGACAGGGGAAAACACGGTCACAGCAGAGGTGTTCTGGCGGTTTTAGGTTGTGGTGTGCAGCATGCACCCTCTGCTGCAAGATCTTCAAACAAGTCGGTCATCGGGTCGCCGTTGCATTGCAGGGTTGCAGTTGAGAACGGTGTGCCGGCGGCTGACTGCGGATAGATGCCCGTTGTATGATCGACAAAGTAGGCATCAAAGCCGCCCTCACGGATCTGCTCCGGTGTCAGGTTCCGTGTCAGCTGGTAGACGATCGCCGCGATCATCTCCTGATGTGCCATTTCTTCGGTCGCAATATCGGTTAAGATCGCCTTGCCGGAGGCGTAGGGCATGGTGTAGCGTTGGTTCATATAGCGCGCGGTCGCGCCCATCTCGCCATCCGGTCCGCCCAGCTGGGTCAGAATGATCTTTGCATAAGCAGGATCGGGGTTCTTAATGTTGACCGGATACTGTAATTTCTTCTCATAGTTCCACATACTTACTGTTCCGCTCCTTCCCACGGCCAAGGATCACTCATCCATGTCCAAGTATTGTTATAGTCCCCTGTTTTGAACTGCAAGGGTCCAAACCGCGCTGTATAGGCATCGACAGCCATCTGATAGCGTTGCTGCTGGGTCTTGAAGTAAGCAAGGGCGTTGGGATCGTTTGGGTGGCCGTCCAAGTATTCTGCCGCTTCCAAAAGGGAGAAGTCATACATCTGGACATCGCGCATCAGCTTTTGGCGTTCAGTCATGGGTTCACGCCTCCCAACGGGGCGTCTCTCGGCTGAGGGGACGCTCTCCAAGGAATGGTTTGTCCAGTGAGGGGAAGATGGTTCCGCGCGAAAGTCCGACGTCATCGGCGTATGGGATCTCCCAAGATTGGTAGGGGACGAATCCCATGGCGAGGGATAAAAGTTTGGGGTCGATGGAGTCGTTGGGCAGGTCATCGGGCTGTTCATTCGGGGGGATGACCTGTGGTGGGGTTGACGAACCATCATTGCAGCTTCCTCCATTCTGATTTTGTGCATCCATATTGGAATTGGGCGGCAGGACCGCGTCCATGTCAGGCATGGGATCGGTCGGTGCCAGTGGATCATAATACATGCTCATCGCTCCTTTGATGTCAGATCGAGGCGAAACGCCTCATAGCACAGCCTATGCACAAAGAGACGCATGGGTGCATGGATGGCAAAAGAGATGAGACACAAATAAAAAGAAAGACGGGTGTTTTTTTGTCGGGGTTTGTCTGCTATAATAAAGGATATTAGATCATATCGCACAGGTGCATTTTCCTGTGCGGTCAGTTCGCATAGAGAGGATGAACTTACAATGAAATTCACAGAAGAATGGATCATTGCACAGGCACCCAATGCATCCGCTGTCCAGAACGGAAGGAAGCTATCTCAAAAGGGAAGTTTTTCTGCACGCGGGAAAACCGCAGATGAGACCCTGTTCTGGGCAGATTGTGCTGGCAGTGGAAAGAATCCGTACCATACATCCGTTGATCTGACCCATCCGGATGCGCCAACTTGCCGCTGCTCCTGCCCAAGCCGCCAATTTCCTTGTAAGCATGCGGTGGGGCTGCTCTTTGAGATCCTGACCGATCAGCCCTTTACGGTCTCCGAAGTGCCGCAGGATCTTGCAGACAAACGCGCAAAGCAGGCGGCACGCGCGGCAAAGAAAGAGCAGACAGCTGAAGAAGCCGTCAAAAAGCCGAAAAAGACCAATGGAGCGGCACAGGCAAAGAAGCTGAAAAAGCAGCTCGAGGGCATCGAAAAGGCAGAACAGATGGTGTCTGACCTGCTTTCGCACGGTTTGGGGACATTGAGCGGTGCTTCTGCCAAAACATACGAGGCACTGGCGAAGGATCTCGGGAGCTACTACCTGACCGGCGCACAGGCATCGTTTATGGAGCTGGTCAGCGAGATCAAGAAGATCCAGAGCAAGGGGGACAAGGCAAGCTATGATGAAGCACTCCGCATCCTCATCCGGCTCAATGCCATGCTGCAAAAGGCGCGTGCCTTTTTGCAGCAAAAGCTGGACAGCAAGACCTTTGAACTGGAGGACAATCTCCTGTATGAAGCACTGGGCGGTGTTTGGAAGCTGGAGGAGCTGGAACGGATCGGCTGTGTGGAGGAAAACGCGGAGCTTGTACAGCTTTCATTCGATGTATTGTTCGATGAGCCGCGAAAACAGTATATTGATAGAGGGTTCTGGATCGAACTTGGCAGCGGCACCATTGATCAGACATTGAATTATCGTCCGGTTAAGGCACTCAAGTACATCAAGGCAGAGGATACCTGCTTTGCACTAGTAAAAACACCGAAGTTATGCAAGTATCCAGGAACGGGAAACCAGCGCGTGCGCTGGGATGCCTGTGAAATGACGGAGATCGACCCATCTGCCCTGCAAAAGATCCGTGGCTTTGCGCAAACCGATCTGGGCATGGTGCTTAGGCAAGTCAAAAACGAGATCAAGAATACAATGTCGGAAAAATATCTCGCCGTCCTGCTCAAATTCGATACCATTGGCAAGGTGGGTGAGGAATTTGTCCTGCAAATGGAGAATGGAGAACGCATCGTCCTGCGCGATCGTGCGGCAGATGGCACAGACCATGCTTCGGTCTACAAGCTGGACTGGCTTGCGGGTACGGTGCAGGAGCAGGGACAGATCATGTTCGGGTTGGTGTTCTATGATCCGGAAGATTGTACGCTCTGCCTGCATCCATACAGCCTCGTGACAGAAAAGCAGATCATCCGTCTGCAATATTAGGAGGACATGATATGGATGCACTGAGAGGATTGCATGAACGGCTGGTGCATTGTGCGGTTGCAGGGACAGCATTATTGGAAGATGATTTTCGGCTCAGGAAGCTGATGGACGGCTTTGCACCGCTTGCACAGAAAAATCCTGTGTTTGCAAAGCTCTATGCCGGACTGCAAAAGCTGTTTCAGGCAGAGGAGACCGAACGCGGAAAATATCTGCTCGATCTGCTTGGACTGACAGACGCCGTGCTGTATACGCAGGCAGAGGTAGATATATCGGGAGACCTTACACCGCTTGTCCCTGTGCCGACCTGCGGAAGCTGGAAACGGTTTGGATATCAGGCACTAAAACCCTTGGTCGATGCCCTCACCCAAAAGGAGACAGGGCGTGCGGAGATCCTGCGTGCGGCATACGAGGAGACCCCATTATATTTTTATGATATACGGATTGTTCCTCTGCTCCTTGCAGGGCTGGGAGATTCCAAAAAGGATGTGAGCATGCTCTGCTTTCGTATTTTGTGTGCCATAGGCAGAGGGCAGCACCTTACAGATTCCACGGAACAGGCGCGATACCATACCCAACTGATCGCATGCCTAAAGGCTGGATTCGACCCGACAGGAAAGGCGAAGATGGCAGACCGCGCTGGGCTTATCCGTGAGATCGCAGGGGCACAAGAAAACGAATGGTATCTTACAGCCTTGGAACAGGCAGAGGGGGCAGTCCGGCAGGAACTCATCCGCGCCCTTAGCGCAGACCGGAAGAATATCCCACGGCTTATGGAACTGACCAAGACCGAGCGCGGAGAGGCAAAACAGGCAGCGTATGAAGCACTGGGGCAGATGGATACCTCCGAACTGGATGATTTTTGGGTATCCCATCTCAAACGGAACAAAAAGCTGGCTGCCTGTGTGGCGTATATGCGTTCGGATGCCATCGCGGATGTGGTGGCACAGAATATCCGGAAAGCCGCAAAGGACGTGATCGCACGCGCCGAGTTGTTTTCCAATATGGAGGATGTCGCGCTGTGGTGCGGTGCGCTTGCCAATAAATGTTCCGATGCCGTCTTTGCACAGTATCGGTGGCTGTTTGGAGAAGAAACGGATATCCGGCACATCAAAAAAGAGACCTTCTATAGTCTGGAATTATGCAGACAGACCATCGAGCATAAGATTTGTCAGACCCTTGTGCTCACCCGTCCGCCTCGGCTCATAGACTTTCTGACCGTATTTTCCGAGACCCATCCGGACAAGATGCCAAGTGCCTGCTTTGCCTGTGACGCGCTGACCCGTCCGGCGGTGGAGGTCTACGACAAGTGGACAGAGCGGAGCGAAAAAGCACTCCATCGCTATTTTGGACAGATCGGCTATCGGGACGGCTGTTATCAGCTGATAACAGATACGCCCAAATACCTGCCCTGTGTGGGGCGTGCGCTCAGAGAACCGCTTGACCCCAGATGGTTTGGTGATCTCGTAGAGCAGGCGTGTTTTGAACTGATCGAGCGTCTGCTCCCGCTCGGTGCACCGGATGTGTGTCAGGAGATCGGAAAGATCTGTTATGCGGCATATCTGCGGACGCATACCGGGGCGGATCGTCGTGCCCTGCTCGGACAGACGGAAAAATGTGTGGAGGAGACCGTTTGGTATCTGCGCCTGTTCCGCAAGTGTGGCATGGAGCCCGTGCAGGGCATCGTATTGACCCTGTGCCGCAGACAGCCGCAGATCTCGACGGCATACCTACAATATGCACTCTCTCAATACGCCGCCTATGCCGATGCGGTGCATACCCATGAGGAAGCAAAAGAAATATTGCAGTTTTATGAGGAAACCAACTATAAAAGCGTGAGTACGATTCAAAGAATGCGCGATATGATGGCGCAGTATGGATTTTTGACACAAGATACATAAGAGGGAGACGCTATGAATCCATTGACAGAATTACATGAGCGGCTGGCATACAGCGCAGTCGCAGGAACAGCGTTATTGGAAGATGATTTCCGGCTCAAAAAGCTGATGGACGGCTTTGCACCGCTCGCACAGAAGAACCCTGTGTTCGCAAAGTTATATGCCGGACTGCAAAAACTGTTTGCGGCAGATGAGACCGCGCGCGGAAAAATACTGCTCGATCTGCTCGGACTGACAGACGCCGTGCTATATACGCAGGCAGGCAGCGGAAAAGAGGGGGACTTCGCGCCGCTGCCCGACGGGGATGGCGCGCACACGGTACAGCAGATCCGATACAGTGCGCTCGAGCCGCTTGTCAAGGCACTCACGACCACAGGTTCGGGGCGTATGGAGGTGCTGTCCGATGCCGTTCGGGAACATCCGGAATATTTATGCGACCATCGCGTGATCGCTGCCCTCATTGGGGATCTGAACGACCCGTACGGGGAAATGGCGGTGCTGGTGTTTCATATACTCAAGGGGCTTGCCACAGGAGAGCCGGTATACAGCGACGATATCGTAGAGGGTGTGGCGGCAGTGCGTGCCTACACGCTGCCCACCGTGGATCGGGGACAGCTGCTTGCACGGCTCAAGCGTGGCTTCGATCCCGAGGGCAAGACCGATATGCTGCGGCGTATCATGCTCATCAGTGAGGTTGCAGGCGCAGACGAGAACGACTGGTATCTGTCCCTGCTGGATACCGCAAAAAAGGATATCCGCGGTATCGTGGTCTATTCGCTGGGATATCGGGAAGAAAATATCCCGCTGCTTTTGGAGCTTGCCAAAAAGGAACGCGGCAAGGCGAGGGAAATGGCATGCCGTGCGCTGGTACAGTGGGAAACGCCGGAGGTCATCGCCTTTTTGGAGCAGATACTGGAAAAGAACCCCAAGCTCGCCGTATGTCTGCGTGATACAACGAGCGATGTATATGGAGATCTGGCGGCAAAGGGACTGCGCAATGCGCTCGACAAGATCATGGACGAGCCGCACATCCCACGCAAGCAGATGGACGATACCATTACCCCATGGATCGATGCCCTGCTGGGCAAGTCCTCTGCGGATGTGATCGCCTTTTATGCGTGGCTGTTCGCACAGAAAAAACTGCCCAAGATTCAAGAGACTACCTACAACAAGCAGACACGCGAGGTCGGGATGCTGCCCCTCTTTTATGAGCAGATGTGTCAGACGATGGTGCTGACCTGTCCCCAGCCCCTTGTCGATTTCATCGATACCCAGAGCGGCACATGGGGGGAAGCCAAGCTGCTTTCTGACCTCTTTACCAAGTCCGCCGCTGCGGTCTATGAAACATGGGGCGGTCAGAAGGGGGATTCCATGCTGTACTGGCTGCGCCGCATTGGTTATAATGCGGTCGGGCGGCGCACACAGGAGGAACAGACAGGCAGACTGTTTGTGACACGCACGATCAACGATTCATACGCCTTGTCCATTGGAGGCTATCGAGAGCTGAAGCGTCCCATCAAAGAGCCACTGGATGTGCGCTGGGTCGGTACATTCATAATAAATCACTGGGATGACCTGTTTACGCGGATCGATCCCAAAACGATGTCTGAGGAGTGGAAGCAGCGCGCCGGCGCGTATTTCTATCAAGAAGCGTGTACAGTGCGAAAGGGTGGCTACTATTTAGGCGTTCTGCATACTCTGCTTTTCCGTATGATCGAGTATGGCTGGCAGAAGTTTGAGAATATTCTGGTGGCACAGTGCCAGTCCTTTTATAATGTTTCCGAATACTACATTCGGGATATGTTTACTGTGTATCAGGATCTGCTGGGCAGGGAACGCACCATAGAGGAAGCACGGCGCGTTGTGGCGTTTTATCGTTCCACGACAAAGAATGGAAGCAAGCGTGATCAGATGATTGCGGATATCCTGAAGGATAACGGATTTTTACCGGCAGATGGATAAAGATCACTGCGAAAGTGTTTACAGGAAACCGTGTACATGCAAATAGAGGTACAAAAGAAGCAGTAAAGGAGAATATGAAGATGCAAACCGTACAGAGATTACCGGCAGAACAGTTATTCCAGAATGAGATCGACGCGCTGATCGCCGCGGAAAAAGATCCCATCCCGACCGGCTGGCGTATGTCGCCCAAGTCCGTCCTGACCTATATCTGCGGCGGCAAGGTCGGCGGTATGGAGATCACCCCGAAATACATCGGCAACCGCCGTCTGGTGGAGATCTGCATTGCAACACTCGTCACCGACCGTGCCCTGCTGCTCATCGGAGAGCCGGGAACGGCGAAGTCGTGGCTCAGCGAACATCTTGCCGCGGCGATCAATGGCGACTCCACCAAGGTCGTACAGGGCACGGCAGGCACGACCGAGGAACAGATCCGGTATTCATGGAACTATGCCATGCTCATCGCCAAGGGGCCAAGTCCGGAGGCAATGGTGAAAAGTCCGGTCTATCATGCGATGGAGACGGGCACGATCGCGCGTGTGGAGGAGATCTCGCGCTGTGCAAGCGAGGTACAGGACGCGCTCATCTCCATCCTGTCAGAAAAGCGCATTGCCGTGCCCGAACTTGCCGTAGAAGTGCCTGCACAAAAGGGATTTTCCGTCATTGCGACCGCAAACACGCGCGACAAGGGCGTAAACGATATGTCTGCGGCACTCAAACGCCGCTTCAATATCGTCATTCTGCCTGCACCTGCAAGTCTGGAAAGCGAAATGGAGATCGTGCAGAACCGCGTGGGACAGCTTTCCGCAAGCCTTGACCTCTATGCAAGTATGCCAAAGCAGGATACGGTAGAGCAGGTCGTGACCATCTTCCGCGAGCTGCGCAACGGAACGACACTCGATGGCAAGCAGAAGCTCAAGACCACGAGCGGTGTCCTGTCCACGGCGGAGGCGATCTCACTTCTGACCAATGCAATGGCACTTGCAGGCAGCTTCGGCAGCGGTGAGATCGCACCGACCGACCTTGCGGCAGCCTTACAGGGCGCGGTCATCAAGGACGATGACAAGGACGGCGTTTGCTGGAAGGAATACCTCGAGAATGTGATGAAAAAACGCGGCGCGGCATGGAGACCGCTCTATCAGGCGTGCAAGGAGTTGAACTGACGATGACAACACCTGTCTATTTTGGGGTGCGTCATCTTTCTCCTGCGGCGGCGCACCATGTGCGTTTGGAACTCGACCGCGTACAGCCCGATCTTGTGCTGATCGAGGGACCGTCTGATCTCAATGAACAGATGCGGTGGCTGTGCCATGCGCAGACCGAGCTTCCGGCGGCGATCCTTGCGTACACGCAGAAAGCACCGGTACATACCATCCTGTATCCGTTCGCGGTGTACGCGCCCGAATATCAGGCGATCCTGTGGGCACATCAGCACAACGTGCCCTGTCGGTTCATGGATCTGCCATCCGATGTAGTTCTGGCGTTTTATGAAGCGGAAGCCGTCCGTGCCGAACAGCAGGCAGAGACGGAAGCCGAGGAGGAAAGCACGGGCAGAACCACGGAACAGGTCTATGCAGATCTGGAAATGCTGCTGGGGGAATCGCATGATACCTTTTGGGAGCGTCGGTTCGAGCAGTTAAGCGAAAACTATCGGCAGGCGGCAGAAGCATTTGGCGAGGAACTGAGAAAAAGTGCGGAAGACAGCAGAGAGCGCACCGCACAGAATCAGGTGCGTGAGGCGTATATGAAGCGCATCATCACCGAGGGACAGGCAGCCGGTCAGGTATTTTGTGTCTGCGGCGCGTTCCATGTACAGGGCTTGCAGACCTGTGAGCCGATGACCGATGCGGAGGTAAAAGCCCTGCCCCGCGTGCCTGCCAGCACGACCCTGATGCCGTATTCGTATTATCGCCTGTCCCAGCGTTCGGGCTATGGTGCAGGCAATCAGGCACCAGCCTACTTTGAACTGCTTTGGGATGCGATCCGGCAGGGCGACCCCATGCAGATCGCCTATCAATATCTGACTCGACTGGCAGGCGAGCAGAGACAACAGGGGCAGCTGACCTCAGCGGCTGAGGTCATCGAGGCGGTGCGGCTGGCGCAAACGCTCGCTGTTCTGCGCGGCAGCCGGTATCCGGTGCTGGAGGATCTGCGCGATGCGGCTGTGACCTGTATCGGGCATGGGAATTTTGCAGAGATCTCGGTTGGGGCGGCACGCATTGAAATCGGCACGCGGATCGGCAGACTGCCTGACGGGGTCAGCCGTACCTCTATTCAGGATGATTTTTACCGCCAGCTCAAAGACCTGCATCTGGAAAAATATCATACGGTCGAGGCACAGCAGCTTGATCTCGATTTGCGCGAAAATCTGCGCGTCAAGTCGGAAAAGTCCGCGTTTCTCGATCTAAACCGTTCCTTTTTCCTGCATCGGCTGCGCGTGCTGAACGTACAGTTCGGCGCACCGCAGGCAAGCAGACAGACGAGTGCGAACTGGGGCGAATACTGGATCCTGCGCTGGGTACCTGAGACCGAGATCGAACTGGTAGAGGCTGCACTCATGGGAGAGACCATCGAGACGGCGGTTTCCTTTGCCCTCAAGGAACGCGCAGACAAGGCGGCAGATATTGCACAGGCAGCAGAAGTCTTTGAGGATGCGTTCCTGTGCGGCGTTCCGGCGGCGGCAGACCATGCCCTCAAAGCATTGCAGCGGCTGTCTGTGGATACGGCGGCAGCTGAAGCGGTCTCCAAGACAGCCGTGCGCCTGTCCCATGTCATCCGATATGGCGATTTGCGCAAATTCCCCACACAGACCATCGTTCCGCTGCTGTCCCAGCTTTATCTGCGTGCCTGCCTGACAATGGAGGAGGCGTGCAGCTGTGACGATGCGGCATCGGTGCAGATCATGGACAGTATCGAGCGCATAAGCCGCGTACAGCGCGATCATGATTTTCTGGAGGAAAGCCGCTGGGTGGAGGTGCTCACGCAGATCGCACAGCGCGATGACCTCAATACCAAATGCTCCGGCTTTGCAATGGCGACCCTGATCGAGCGGGGGCTTATCAGCGAGAGGGAACTGGCAACGGAGGTTTCGATCCGTTTGTCCAAGGGCGTTCCAGCCGATCTTGCGGCTGGCTGGTTCGAGGGACTGGCAAAGAAGAACCGCTATTCGCTCATTATGCGCCTATCCCTGTGGCGTGAACTGGACAATTATCTGCAAGTACTGGATGATATCGAGTTCCGGCGTGCCCTTGTCTTCCTGCGCCGTGCGTTCGCGGACTTTACTGCGAATGAAAAGAGCGATATCGCGGAAAATCTGGGAGAGATCTGGGGCGTACAGCCAGAGCAGGTGGCAGAGATCCTGATGGCAGAGACGACCGAAGCCGAGCAGGAACTTTTGCAGGGCTTGGACGACTTCGACTTCGGTGATATTTAGGAAAGGGGGCGATTTCATGGAAAAAGAACAGCTGACACGCTGGCGGCTCATTTTGGGGAACGAGACACAGGAGGATTTCACCGGCATGGGGATGGACGGGCTGTCCAAAGAACAGATGCTCATGGATGAGGCCTTGGCAGAGATCTACAGCGGCGGTCTGTCCGGTGAGAGCGGTACAGGCAGGGGGGCAGGCAAAGGTCCTTCCGCACCGCATATCAGCAAATGGCTGGGCGATATCCGCAGCCTGTTCGATCCCGATATGGTGGCGATCGTGCAAAATGATGCCATCACCAGAAAGGGGCTCAAGCAGCTTTTGTTTGAGCCGGAGCTTTTGGAGCAGTTAGAACCCGATCTCAATATGGCATCGACGCTCCTCATGCTCAAGGATCAGATCCCCAAGAAGTCCAAGGAGTCCGCGCGCAGATTCATTCAGAAGATCGTGGAGGATATCAACCGCCGCATGGAATCCCAGATGCGCCGTGCCGTGATCGCGGCACTCAACAAGCGCGAGCATTCCCCCTTGCCTGCGGCTTCTGCGATCGACTTTCGCTATACGATTGCGCGCAATCTGCGCAACTATAACCCAGACCTTGGCACGATCATTCCGGAGCGCGTATATTTCTTTGACCGCGCAAGCAAGGTCAACCGCTGGAATGTCATTTTGGATATCGACCAGAGTGGTTCGATGGGAGAATCCATCATTTATTCTTCCATCATGGCGTGTATTTTGGCATCCATGTCAGCAGTCAAAACCAATGTCGTGGCGTTCGATACCGAGATCATGGATCTGACCGAGCTGTGTCAAGATCCGGTCGATCTGCTGTTCGGCTTTCAAATGGGCGGCGGTACGGATATCGCAAAATCCATCGGCTATTGCAGGAAGTATATAGAAAGTCCGAGCAACACCTTATTTTTCCTGATTTCCGATCTGGATGAGGGCGGCAACCGTGCGCGGCTCTTAAATCATGTGCGCGAGATGAAGGAAAGCGGCGTGACCGTTATTGTGCTGCTTGCCGTTGCGGACGGGGGACGAGCATACTATGACGAGACGACCGCAAAGCGCATTGCAGAGATGGGCATTCCCTGTTTTGCCTGCACGCCGGAAAAGCTGCCTGAACTTGTGGAGCGTGCACTCAAAAAGTATGACCTGAGTGAGTTTGCAAAGCAGATGAAGCAGAAAAAATAAAAGCGAGGGATATGGCAGGAGCCGGTAATCAAAAGGATCGTTCCAAGAGATGAATCAGAACGCCGCCAAAATCGGGATATCCCTCGATTTTGGCGGCGTTTGTCAGCCTTTGTAAATCTTTATTTTTCGGGAATTTGCAGCGATAGATCGGGCGCGATGTGCTGCTCAGATGTGTGGACAGCGGCACGGCTTCCTTTGGTGAACAAAATGCCGCTTGTAATGGCGGTCAGGGGGGCGACCGTAACCAGCCCAAATGAGCCTACAATGGTATGGATGATCTCTGCCGCAACGAATTTATAGTTGAGAATGAACGTAACCGGAGTCCCCTGCGCCATAAAGACCATCAGCAGGGCAATATAGCTTCCCGAATACGCCAGCAGCAGGGTCGTGGTGGTCGATCCGCACGCGGCTCTGCCTACCGCAAATCCGGACGCAATGGCTTCGCGCGTGGATATCCTCGGCTTTTTACCGACGACCTCAAATACAGCCGAACAAATATCGACTGCAAGATCCATCACCGCACCGGATGAGCCGAGGAAAATGGAGGCGACAAATATTTTTGTAAGATCCAAATACTGATACCCTGCATAGAGCAGACTCTCGCTCGATTCCATCACCGCGCCATGGATATGGAACAGGTCGGTAAAAACATAGCCCAGTAGTACGGTGACCAGAATTCCCAGCACCGCTCCAGACGTGGCGGCAAGGCAACGCCTGTCCAGCCCGTAAATCAGGCTGAGGATCACAAAGGTCAGCACGATCACCAGTGCCAGTGCGACCCAGATGGGATTCCAGCCCTTGAGCATTCCGGGTACGAGTATTTTCCACATCATCAGGATGGTAACCACAAAGGACAGGATCGCCCGCACGCCGGTGAAGCCTGCAAAGAGGATCAGCAACAGCAGGAACATCCCAGCTAATATCGCTTCCATATTCAAGCGATAGTGATCGGTCATGGTAATGGCGGTGATCTGATCCCCCTGATAACTCACGGCAACAAATGCCGTATCACCAGGCGCAAACATCTTATCCTGTGCCAGTGAACCGCTCAGGCGATTGATTGCCGTTGCCTCCTGCCCCTTGAAGTGTCCCTCCAGAATGCGGATCTGGCAGCGTTGCTCTCCGGTGCGGATGAGTCCGGCATCCTTCACATCCTCTTCATCGGTAGAGAGGACGGCTGCCTTGACACGGTCTGCGCCTTGATAGGTCAGTGCGCCTTCATATCCGGTAGGCAGGAGCAGCAGGACAATGAGCAGCGCGAGCGACAGCAGAACAGGCACAAGCGTGGGATATTTTTTTCGTAGTGTGGCTACGTTCATGTCAGTTCCTCCATATATAAACTTGCGCGGAAGGAACAAAATACCTTCCGCGCGGTGCTGATCAGGGAATTCGATTACTTAACTTGCAACAAATTTGCCAGTCGGGTGTAAATCTCGGTATTATCATAGAATCCACCAAAGGTTTCCGATCCAGAGCCGTCTGCAAACACGGCAACGGGCAGACCGGTATGGGAATAGCTGGTGAAGTCTACGCCTGCCTTGTTATTGAGAATGTGTGTGACGGTGACAGAGAATGGATTGTATGTGCCATAGAGCACCTGCTGCTCCTGATTGAGCTCTACCTTGTCATTGGTCACAGCCAGCTGATATGCCGTGCGCAGACGATCCTGCTCGTATGGGGTCAGTACCATCTGGTCGCCCTTGTCCCCACTCATCTTCAGCCCAAACAGCTTTTCAACGTCCTTCATAGCCTGCTCAAATGGGGTCTTGTTGGCTTTATACTTCTCTACATACTGTTCATCAAACTGTGCATACGAAATCTTCTGGTTTGTCAGGTTGTCCAAATATGTATCATAGTCTGTACCAGCAAATCCAATGCTCAGACCACCGGTCTCGTGGTCGCCTGTGACCAGAATCAGTGTTTCATCCGGATGCTTCTTGGCAAAGTCCACAGCGACCTGAACTGCGTCAGAGAGTGCCAGCGTATCCGAGACTGCCGAGCCGGCATCATTTGCATGGCAGGCCCAGTCGATTTTTCCGCCCTCGCACATCATAAAGAAGCCCTTGGGGTTGTCCAGCACTTCGATACCCTTGGAAACATAATCAGCCAGTGCCCACTGACCCTCTTTTCGATCGAGATCATAGTTCATTGCATCACTGTCTGCGAGGTGCTCATCGATCAGGATCACCTTGTCATCGGATGCCTTCACTGCCTCTGCTTCTTTCTGCGTAAAGTGGACGGTGTATCCTGCCTTGGATGCCAGATCATACAGGCTTTCCTTGTCCTTATCCGAACCGGTCACCTTTTTCAATCCACCGCCTGCAAAGTAGTTGAATCCGGAGTCGATCATTTCCAGACCGATCTCATAATAGTTGTTTCGGCTTGCCTGATGGGCATAGAAAGCTGCCGGCGTTGCATGGTTGAGGTTGACGGAGGAGATGACACCGATCTCCCAGCCCTTCTGGTCGCGCAGCTTTTCTGCGATGGTTTCATAGGACTTTGTGCCGGTTTCATCTACGTTGATCATACCCGAGTATGTTTTATGCCCTGTAGAAATGGAAGTCGCGGTAGAGGCGGAATCGGGTGCAAAAGAACAGGAATCGTAAGTAACCGCCGTTCCGACCGTGTTGAAATCCATAAAGCTCAGTTTCTTCGGCCCATCCAGAACAGCACCGTTGCGAGTAGCCTTGTCCGTACTTGGCAGTGCCTTGCGATAATCCTTGTCCGCAATTGCTCCCAGATAATCAGAAGCGGTTTGAAACTGCGGATAGCTCATGCCGTCGCCGATAAACATGAAGACATACTTGGGCTGCTTGACATTACCTGATTTTGCGGATGCCACAAAGGGGTTATCCGCCATGGAAGACGATGGTTCTCCAGACCCACATCCGGTCAGCCCAGCCGCAGTACCCAATAACAATGTTGCTGCGATCAATCTTTTAAATTCCATTCTTTCATACTCCTTACTTTTGTCCTGACGATCTGCCTTGGTTTGGGGTGTCATTCACCCGCAATAAAAGTATAGTGGATTCTGCTTGTGCCTGATACCAAGTTATGGACAAATCTGTGTAAAATCTTTGTGTATACGATCTGAGATCCCCCCCGTATCCGAAAGGATCGCGGTCGCTTGTATCCCTCTGCCGAACTTGCTATAATAAATAGGAACAGTAAAGATTTGAGATGGGAGGCATCATCATGTGGATCGTTATGGCTGTACTTTCGGCTGTGTTTGCAGGTATCACGGCTGTCCTTGCAAAGTGCGGCATCCGAAAGACCGATTCCGATGTGGCAACTGCACTGCGTACTGTTGTAGTGCTTGTGTGTGCGTGGCTGATGGTTTTTGTTGTGGGGTCTTGGGATTCCATCGGGGGGATTTCTCCAAAATCGTTTTTATTCCTGATCCTGTCCGGTTTGGCAACCGGCGCGTCATGGCTTTGTTACTTCAAGGCTTTGTCTTTGGCAGATGTGAATCAGGTCGCCCCAATTGATAAATCCAGCACGCTGTTAACCGTGCTCCTTGCAATTGTTTGCTTTGGCGAGACCTATCATCTTTTTCTGAAACTCTTTGCCACTGCCTTGCTGGGTATAGGCATTTTTCTGATGATCGAAAAGAAAGATATGGATGCAGCGGAACAAAAAAATAATCAATGGATCGTTTTCGCGCTCGGTTCGGCGATCTTTGCTGCCCTGACTTCTATACTGGCCAAGGTGGGGATTACGGATGTGGAGTCCAATCTGGGGACTGCCATTCGGACTTCGGTGGTTTTGCTTCTGGCATGGGGCATCGTATGGATGAAGGGGAAGCAGGCGCAAATGAAACAGATAGATCGCCATGAGTTGTTTTTTATCGCGCTGTCCGGCGTGGCGACGGGGGCTTCTTGGCTGTGCTATTATTACGCCATTCAAAACGGCATTGTCAGTATTGTCGTACCCATTGACAAGATGAGCATTTTGGTGACCTGTGTGTTCTCCAGCTGCTTCCTCAAGGAGAACATGAAGCGCAGATCCCTGCTGGGGCTGCTTCTGATGCTGATTGGAACCCTGATCATGGCAATCTGGTGCTGATACAGTCCTCACCGGTACAGCAAGTTCCCAAAATGTATGGATAGATAAAGGGCAGTTTCGCTCTGCGTTTTTTTGCCTTGTGGCGGCGCGCGCCCTGCAAAATCTAAAGCACGCACAACAAAGCTGTAAAAGTTGGCAAACGCCGCTGAAATCTAGGGATATCCCGATTTCAGCGGCGTTCATCATTAAGGGTTTGTTTTGAAAATAGAGAAATTTTTAGTCCACAACTTTGATTTCAGCAGTCAGACGCAGGGGAGAAGTACCCATCGGGTCTACAATCAGCGCGACCTCTGCCTTTTCTCCAATCAAATCCATCGGGATCTCAAAGGCTGCGGTGCTGATGCCGATACCGTTTTTCAGGGTAACCGTATTCGGTTCTGCGATCGGGGTGCCGTTTAACTCCCACTGTACGGGCACAGTCATTTCCGGAACTGCGATCTCGGAAGAAATGGTACCCTGTACAGTCAGCGGATGTCCGCCGTAAACGGATGCAGTGTGTAGATTGAGCTGACCATCGAGCCCCATGCTCTCCGCAACAGGAACCGCCATCGTGCGCTCCACAGTCTTTCCGTTCGGGAATTTGAGGGTGAAGCCGACTGCAAGGGTCGTTCCCATTTCAGATGCGGATGGTGTGTAAATCAGCGTGGAAATCTTACGGTCGGTGATCTTGGATGCCGGATTTGTAAATCCAGCAACAGGCTTGCCGTTTACCGTCCATTCCGCCTCGCAGGTATATGGTGTGGTGACACCACCGATCTGAACGGATACCTGCATAGGCATATAGGGGATCGCCTGCGCCGGAACGCTGAGATCCTTTAAGTAAGTTTTTTCGCGGGCCGTATCGCGGCGCGCGACCTCTGCAAAGCCATGATCCAGCAGGATTTTGGAGTCCACAAAACGCTGAGAGGTGGAACTGGATTTCATAACAATGGAGATGATACGGCGGTTATTGCGGGTTGCCGTGGTTGCAACACAGTAGCCGGCGGCTGCAATGGTGCCGGTCTTGAATCCGTCTGCGCCCTCATAGTACATGGTGTCCAGCAGATGGTTGGTATTGCCATAGGTACGTCCGCGGAAGTTGTAGGAAGATTTGCGCGTATAGTTGAGGATATCTGGATAGTCCTGAATGAACTTGCGGACAAGAATCGCCATGGAACGCGCAGTGATATAGTTGATGCGTGCGCCGTGGCTGTTGTAGTAGGTTGCATCCATGCCGAACGATTTTGCGGTTTCGTTCATGCGTTTGACGAATGCCTGCTCACTGCCTGAGATGTGTTCTGCGATCGCGATACAGGACGCGCTTGCGGACGGGATCATGATGAGGTTCAGCAGTTCGTCAACGGAATATGTTCCGCCAGCAACCAGCGGCACGGGTTGGGGATAGCTGGAATCACGCGAGATCGCTGCAACATGCGGACTGATGGTGACAAGATCGGTTTTGCTGAGGTTGCCGCGCTCCATTTCCTGATACATGATGTAGGCAGTGAGCACCTTGGTCATGCTCGCAGGAACGCGCGCGGTGTCTGGATCTTTGGCATACAGGATCTCGCCTGTCTGGTGATCCATGACGACTGCGGATGATGCGTGGATGTTGAGCTTTACCGCGCCGGCAGGCAGGGCAAGCACAGTAACCATGACAAACGCAAGGAACATGGACAGCAAACGCTTTTGTTTCATAAAATAAAATCCCCCTTATAAATTGCATACAGATGCCCTGTAAATATAATATATTATACATATTTCGACAAAAAATTCAAGAGGATCATGTGAAAAATGTCATTTTTTACAAAAATGGTTCGCTCGTTTTACACAGCAGGACTCTCTGGTATGCGCGCAAGATATCCCAACGTGTTTGGAGAAAAAGCAGATCGAGACCGAGGGAAGCTGTTTGTAGAATTTTGTAGAATTTCGTGATGCGGTATGATATAATAAAGTGAACATCATAGAATTGAAAAGTGGGGAAGGGCTTATGATCGAGTTTGGCAGTGATTTTGATCAGTCTGTGGCACCGCCGTTTATCCGTCATTTATGGGAGACGCGTGCCGGAGTGCTGCATATTATGGTTTCTCTGGCCTCGCTTGCGGAGCAGGAAGGGCGGCATGGATCGGAAGATTTGGCAGTCGATGAACTGCTGGGTCGTTTCCAGTCGGTGACGGCGGATGCAAATTGTACATACGAAATCATTTTTGAGGACTATATGCTGTGGCAGACATGCGGTAAGCTATGTGCGCGGTGGAAGGAAAGAACAGGAACCGGCAAATATTTTACCATTTTTTCCCAGTCTCCTCTGCTGGACAAGCTGCCGCATCTTGCGCTGTGCCAGCAAACACAGGATGGGATCATTCTGCCCAACCAGTATATCCATTATGGGATCTTTGCACAGGAACGTGTCGTGGATGTCATCACCTGTAAAGAACCGATCATCATAAAGAGAAACAATGTTTTAAAGAAACATGTCGATACAAGAAAAAGACGGTTTGTTATAAGCCGTCCCAATGCGAAAAGCAGTTCCTGACAGGGAACTGCTTGAGGCTGTCGAAAAACTTCGACAGCCTTTCTAGGGGGATCCAATCCCCCTAGATACAGAACCGGTTCCAGTAGAAACCGGCTCTGATACCCCCGGTTTCGCGCCCGATGGCGCGG